>JAFGPH010000064.1 GCA_016926135.1 Deltaproteobacteria bacterium | reverse complement strand
GGAGCAAGCAGAATCGAGCATTTCATCCTGACTACTGACTTCTGTATTCTAAATTCTACGGGTTTTGAACATGCAGGAACTCGTTGTCATCAGTGGTAAGGGAGGGACAGGGAAGACCAGTTTCGTGGCTGCCCTGGCCTCTCTGGCGGAAAGTAAGGTCCTCTGCGATGCGGATGTGGACGCATCCGATCTTCATCTCATCATGAGTCCCCGAATCGTGGTCCGTCAGGACTTCCGAAGCGGTCACGACGCCGTCATCCGACCCGGCAAATGCACCCAGTGCGGTCTGTGCCGGGATCTTTGCCGTTGGAACGCGGTTCGGGAAGACTACACCATCGATCACATCGATTGCGAGGGATGCGGGGTATGCGTGTACTTTTGTCCCGAGAAGGCCATCGATTTCCCCGAAAAGACCTGCGGGGAGTGGTTTATCTCCGAGACACGTTTCGGACCCATGGTGCATGCGCGTCTCGGAATCGCGGAAGAGAACTCGGGGAAGCTTGTGACCCTGGTGCGCCAGCAGGCGAGAAAGCTGGCCGAGGAAAAGTCGCTCAATCTGATTCTGACCGACGGCCCGCCCGGTGTGGGCTGCCCGGTGATTGCCTCCATGGGCGGGGCCAGTGCGGTTCTCGTCGTGACCGAGCCGACGGTATCGGGACGACATGACATGGAACGGGTGGCTCAGTTGGCCGACTTTTTCAGGGTGCCTGTCATGGTTTGCGTGAATAAATTCGATTTAAACCCCGAATCTACAGAGGATATCCAAAGGTATGCACAGGAGAAAGGCTATGCCTTCCTGGGTACCGTTCCTTTTGATCCGGTCTTCACCAGGGCCATGGTGCAGGCCCAGACCATCTTCGAATACAACACGCACAGCGGGGCCGGAGAAGCCGTCCGCCGGCTCTGGGACCGCCTGATGGAAACCATGAAACTCGGGTCCTCATGATAGAGATCCCCATCCCTGGTCATGAACCGCTCCGGCTTTCCTTCCTGATTCTCGACTACAACGGAACCCTGGCACGGGACGGCAGGATCCTGCATGAAGTCAGAGAGCGCCTGGAAGTCCTTTGCAAAAGCCTTGAGATCCACGTCCTGACGGCCGACACCTTTGGGAGTGTGCGAAAGGAGCTTGCGGGCATTCCCTGTACTCTTTTCATCATTCCTCCGGAAAAGCAGGCCGAGGCCAAGGCGCGCCATGTGGAAACCCTGGGATCTGACAGAACGGTCTGCATCGGAAACGGACGAAATGACCGACTGATGCTAAAAAAGGCTATGTTGGGGATTGGGGTTATCTTGGAAGAGGGCGCTTGTCTTGAGGCCGTCCTGGCAGCGGACGTGATCACGCACAGTATTCTCGACGCCCTGGACCTCCTCCTCTTCCCTCTCAGGTTGGCTGCGACACTCCGCTCATAGAGGAGGATGATCCCTCCTCTACCTCCCTCCGGACGGCATTGAAATCTCGCAAGAGGGGCCGGCCCAGGGCTGAAGAGAACTGCTTCAGCCAGCGCCGGATATATGCCGTGTCCAAGTCCGGATTCTTCAGAAGGACCCCTTTCACATCCTCCATGTCCCGGGGGCGACCCGCCACCATCTTGTGGATGATCAAGTCTTCGGGGGAAGCGAACCTGACCCGGGCATTTCCCATGGGCACGGACTGGGCGTGCTCAATAGCCAGCGACTCGTAAGGCGAGAAAGAGAATATGAAATCTACACGGATGTCCGTTGTCCGATCCCGACAGGGCAATACATTGGTCTTGGCCGTGAAATCGTGAGGATCGACTAACGGCCTCAAGCCGCACGCGCTGACAACCGGAAGAAGAAGATCCAGTCGTTCGGCGGCGATCCCCAGGGTGATGTCGATGTCCCGGGTAAGCCTGGGCTCTCCATGCAACAGGACGGCTTGGCCGCCGATAACCATGTACGGGATCTTGGCCTCATCAAGGGACAGTGCGATTTTTTCGAGCAGGAGTTCGAACATTGAGGGCCTTTGCAAGACGAAAGTCCCCTTCCATCCCTTCCAAGGGATCCTTCAGCGGGAACACGCGGAGATGTTTGGCTTCCTGGTAAAGCGACTCGAAAATTTTGAGGCCCCTGAAATAGTCGGGCCGCGTTTTTCGCGCCTCCTCCCTTTCAAACGCATTCAGCAGATCTCTATCCTTAATCATCTCTCTGCGGCCAAATATAAGGTTTCAGCAGGAAAATCCGGAATGGGGACCTATGCTGTGCCCTCCGAATCCTCTGAACATAGAATATCCTTATCTGTTTGAACTGTCAAGGATTATCCATTCTGTACAGCGTGCACAAGGGGGGTAAAAGGGAGTCGGGCGACTTGGCCTCACTTCCGCCAGAACTCGGGCGTGAGGAGCACGATGACCGTGTAGATCTCCAGACGACCCGCCAGCATGCAGAACATCAGGATCCACTTCCCCGGCAGGGGGACGGCCAGGTAGTTCAGGCTCGGGCCGACCGAACCGAGTCCCGGACCTGTGTTGCAGATGCACGTCGCGACCGCTGAAACAGCGGATACCAGATCCAGCCCCATGGCCGCCACCACCAGGGTAGAGGCTGCAAAAAGGCCCAGGAAGAGAAAGGTGAATCCCCAGATGCCGCTCATGACCTCGGGGGGCACCGGCTTGCCTCCGAGTTTCACAGCCGTGACCGCATGGGGATGGCTGATTCGGAACATTTCCTGGTAGGCCTGTTTTGCCAGCAAGATGACACGCATCGTTTTGATGCCCCCGCCCGTGGATCCCGCCATGCCGCCCAGGAACATGCAGAGGACCAGCAGGATCTTGGAGAGGGCGGGCCACTGGTCGAAATCGGCAGTGACAAATCCCGTGGTGGTGATGATGGAACTGACCTGGAAAACGGCATATCGGAAGGCCTTGCCCAGGGAATCATATGCGGTTGCGTAGAGTTCGAAGGTGATAACCAGGGTGACCACCGCGACAACGGCCAGAAAACCCCTGCATTCAGAGTCTCTGTGGAAGCTCTTCCAGTCTCCTTTGATGAAGCGGTAATGGAGGGAGAAATTCATGCCTGCCAGGAGCATGAAAACCACGATCACGGTGTCGATGTAAACGCTCCGGTAGTGGGCGATGCTGGCATTCTTGGGAGAGAATCCGCCGGTGGGCATGGTGGAGAAGGTGGTGCAGACCGCGTCGAAAAGCGACATGCCCCCCCCCAGCAGGAAAAGGATCTGGAAAACGGTGAGCAGGATGTATACCTTCCACAGCACCTTCGCCGTGTCGGAAATCCTGGGCTTCAACTTGTCCACCACGGGGCTGGGGATCTCGGCCTTGTAGAGTTGCATGCCGCCGACCCCCAGAAAGGGAAGAATCGCAATGGAGAGCACGATGATGCCCATGCCGCCCAGCCACTGAATCAGGCTTCTCCAGAAAAGGATGCCCTGCGGGACCTTCTCGATGTTGTTCAGGATGGAGGCCCCGGTGGTGGTAAACCCTGAAATGGACTCGAAATAGGCGTCGGTAAAATTGGGGATGGCCCCGGAGAGCATGAAGGGGAGCGCCCCTACCAGACCGGCGGCCAGCCAGCCGAAGGTGACGATCGCCACCCCGTCGCGGTGGCTGAGGTGAGTCTCCCTGTCCGCCCCGGCAGCGAGGTACAGGAGCAGACCTGTCCCGCAGGTGACGAGCATGGAAATCCAGAGTGCGTTTGCGCTGCCGTCCCCGTAAAAGAAAGACACGGCAAGAGGAAGGGAAGCGGAGATGCCCAGAAAAAAGATCAGGATGCCGGTGAATCGGAGGATGCGGAGCGGATGCATTAGAAGAAGTCCAGCTTGACGGTGAGGAGTTTCTCCAGCTTCGGGAGCACGTTCCGGAGCGCGAAGATGATGAGTCGGTCTTTGGGCAGGATGATCGTGTCCCCCCGGGGGATGATGATCTCCTCCCCTCTCACCACCGCACCGACGAGCGCCCCTTTGGGGAACTTCACCCGGGAAAGGGGGGTGTTGACAATGTCCGAGGTCTCCAGGGCCTCCGCCTCGATGGCTTCGGCATGCTCGCCCTTCAGGGGGGCGACGGAAATGATCCTGCCCTTGCGGATGTACTGGAGAATGGCCCGGATGGCGGAAAGCCTGGCGCTCACCACCGTGTCGATGCCGATGGCGGAGACCAGGGGGATGTAACTCAGCTTGTTGACCCGGGTGATGCACTTCCTGGCCCCCAGTCCCTTGGCCAGGAGGGAGATGAGCACGTTACTCTCCTCGTCCCCCGTGATGCTGACCATGAAATCCGTGTCGGCGATGTTCTCTTCCAGCAGCAGGTCCCTGTCCGTGCCGTCCCCGTGGATGACAATGACCTTCTCCAGCTTTTCAGCAAGGCTTGAACATTTCTGGGCGTCTTTGTCGATGATCTTCACGCTCAGCTTGGTCTGATCCAGGGCTGCCGCCAGGGCCGCCCCGGTCTGACCGGCCCCCACGATCATCACCCTCCTCACGCCCTGCCGGTCCCGGCTGAAGGACGCCAGTTCCTGCGGAAGCTCTCCCGCCCTTGCCACCAGGTAGACCAGGTCTTTTGCCTGTATGGTGTCCTGCCCCTGCGGGATGAAGACCTGGTTTCCCCGCAGGATCGCTCCCACCAGCATCTTCCCCTCCATGTCTTTGAGCGAGAGGAGCTGGCGGCCGGCAAGGGGGGAATCCGGCTGAATGGTGACCCCCACCAGCTTGACCCTGCCCTGCACGAAGTCGATCACATCCGAGGCCCCGGGAACCATCATGAGGCTGCGGATGGCCTCCACCATGACCGACTCGGGGTTGATGATCTGGTCCACGGCAAGCAGGTCCTGGCTGAAGAGATCCATCTC
>JAFGPH010000430.1 GCA_016926135.1 Deltaproteobacteria bacterium | reverse complement strand
GCCCGAAAAATCAGGTCCGTCGCCCCGCCAGCCGCCCAGGGAATGATGATCTGAACTTCCTTGGCCGGGAACTGCGCCGCATGAATGGGAAGGGTCACGCCGAAAGAAAGTAGAAACAAAATGATGAATATCTTTTTACACATTCTCTTTCCTCCTTTCTGAGGATGGGGGTTTCTGGATCAGACGCCCATATCCGACGCGTTAGCATCCCCTCCTTTCTTCTTGGATTTCCAAAAGATTCTGAACAGGGGCAGTAGCAGAAAGAGGACTGTGGCAACAAGGAACCCCATGGAAATGGGCCGCTGGATGAAGACCTCAAAGTCCCCGTGAGAAATCATGAGGGACTGGCGAAAGGCGACCTCCAGCTTGGGTCCCAGGACCAGGGCCAACAAAAGGGGTGCGCCCTCATAATCCCACTTCCTGGTGAGAAACCCCATGGCACCGAAGAACAGCATGACCCAGATATCAAAGATAGAGTTGTTCACGGTGTACATCCCCGTGAGGCAGAAGAGGATAACGAGGGGGAGCAGGATTCTCTTGGGGATCCTCAGGATATTCGCGAAAATCGGAACAAAGGGCAGATTCAGCAAAAGAAGGATGAAATTGCCGATATACATGCTCGCAATGACACCCCAGAAGAGCTCGGGGTGTTCCCCGATCAGCATCGGGCCGGGCGTCACGCCGTGGATGAGGAGGGCACCCAGAAGAATGGCCGTGGGAGGGGCAAAGGGTATGCCCAGGACAAAGAGGGGAATAAAGGCGGATTGGCATGCTGCATTGTTGGCGGATTCCGGCCCGGCCACCCCCTCGATGGCCCCCTGTCCGAACTCCTCCGGGTGGTCGGAAATCCTTTTCTCGATCATATAGGAGGAGTAGGTCGCGATGACCGGGGCAGGGCCTGGAACCAGACCCACTCCGAACCCAATTCCCGCGCCCCTGAGAATCGCCTTGATCGATGCCTTCAAATCCGAGAGACTCGGGTAGAGATCCCTGAAGCTGGGAACCAGCACCTTTCCTTCCAGCATCCCCAGAGGCTTCTCCACATTGGCCAGCACCTCCCCGATCCCGAAAAGGCCGATCGCCACAGCCACGAACTCGATTCCGCTCAACAGGGACATGGACTCAAAGGTGAAACGCGCCACCCCTGTGACCGGATCGAGGCCGATCGTGCCGATGATCAGACCGATCACGGCCATCATGAGCGACTTGATCAGCGAGGTCCCTGTCACATTGCTCAGGACGATGAATCCGAACACCATGAGGGAGAAAAACTCAGGAGGACCAAAGGCCAGTGCAGCCTGGGCGAGAGGAGGAGCCAGGAAAGCCAGACCGAACAGACCCAGGGTTCCGGCAATGAAGGAACCGATGGCGCATATGGCCAGGGCGGGGCCGGCCCTTCCCTTCTGGGCCATCTGATACCCGTCGATACAGGTGATCACCGAGGCCGTCTCTCCGGGGACGTTCAGGAGGATGGAGGTCGTGGATCCTCCGTACATGGCCCCATAGTATATGCCTGCCAGCATGATGATCGCGGAAGTGGGATTGAGGCTGAAGGTGGCGGGGATCAAAAGGGCGATTCCCGCAATGGGGCCGATTCCCGGGAGCACACCGATCAACGTTCCCACTATGGCCCCCATCAGGCAATAGAAAAGGTTGAACATCGTCGTGGCGGTCCCAAAACCCTCGGCCAGATGCTGCAGGGACTCAATCATGGCTTGTCGTTCCGCTCCTCGCCCGCCCTATTCATCCCTTCCCCAGCTGATAACCGTCATTCGGAATTCTGCATTTCAAAGCCCTACCCACCCCTTCGGGAGTGGAATCCCCAACCACTGGACGAAAAGAAAGTAGCAAACCCCGGCCGTCGTGAAAGCGAGGAGAAAATTCAAGCCCCAATTCGTCATACCGAGAATCCGCAAAAGCGCCAGGAGGAGCAGAAAGGAAACCAGCGGGTAGCCGAGGGCACCGAGCAAAAACGTACCTGCCATGATGGCGCACAGGAAGAGAATCACCCGTCTCGCCGGCCGGGGAAATCCTGTTGAGAACGAGGCGACCTCCTCTGTTACCCTCCTCCCGCCCTGCAGCGAGACCCTGAAGATATGCATCCCCGACAGGAACATGAGCAGGATTCCCAGGCATAGAGGGAACAGACCTGAACCCGGAGCCCTGAAATCGCCGATCGGCATTCGGGCGGAAAAGCAAACGGTCGCCGCCCCGAAAAGGAATATCACGGCGGCGCCCGAAACCTCATGTCTGTTCACATCCGGATCTCCCTGCCGAAATCCTCGGTAATTAGTTTCTCCACATAGGCCAAATGTTCCAGTGCCCTCTTCCGGGCCTCCTGGGGGTTCTTCCTCTTGATCGCTTCAAAAATCCTCTCGTGCTGTCTCAGAATGACATCCCTTCTCTCGGATCTTGTGGTGAACTTCTTGACCCTGAAATAGGCATGGAAGCTCTCCTTGAGCCCTTCCATGAGATGCAGGGCGATCACGTTTTGGGTTGCCGCCGCAATGGCCGAGTGAAACTCCAGGTCCGCCTTTTCCCACCCGCTCGTGGCGAGCTTCGCCTTGTGCATCCTCTTCAGGGTCCCCTCCATCCTCTTCAGGTCGGCGGCGCGGGCCGCCATGGACGCCTTTTCGGCGCACCAGACCTCGATCAGTTTGCGAACCTCCAGGAATTCAAATATCTTCCCCGCCTGACCTTCCAGCAGAACGGAAAGAGGCTGTTTGAGGTTTCCCCTGAGGGATGAGATGACAAAGGACCCTCCACCCTGTTTTACCTCAATAAGTCCGGCGGCCTTGGCCCTGTAAATAGCCTCCCGAATGGATTGTCTGCTGACCCCCAGTTCCAGCGACATGTCTCTCTCGGAGGGGAGCCTCTCTCCGGGTTTTATCTCACCAGTGGTAATGAGGGAGACCAGCTGTTTGTAAAGGACATCGGGAATCTTGCTGGCCTTGACGCTGGAAAACAGACTCCGCTGCCCCCCCAACCGCTTCATCATTTTTCCTGCTCCCGCTCCTTTCTTTTCTCGGTTTCCCTTTCCGATGCTTCGTGTCCTCTTCCATAAATACGTTAACGAATACAGGGCGTATGGTGGACCGCCCCGGGGGTGGTGTACCAAAACCCGGTCGAAACCCCTCGGGCCTGCCCATTTGGACGGGTGGTCCGCCCACTCGTCCATTTTGGTACCACACCAGGTCTCCTTTTGTCAACACTCTCTTGACATTCCCCTGCGCCTCCCTTACTTAGGAATGAATCGCAGATGAGATTCCCCCTTTGCCGGGGGGGCTCTCTGGTTGACCGTAGACTCTTGGTTTTCATCTCAATGGGGGAGGTCGCCATGCAGAAATCCATTCGTGTGGGGATCGTGGGAAGCGGAAACGCCGCCGTCTTTCACTACGCAGCCTATCAGAGAGTCACAGGGATCCCTGTCAGGGTGGTGGGCGTCACTTCCCTCGACAAGGCCCAGTGCGCGGACTTTGCCGGGAAGCGTGGCGTTCGAGCCTTTGATTCCCTCTCGGAAATGCTGCCTGAGGTTGACGTCATCGACAACTGCACCCCCGGGTATGCCCACGAACCGGTCTCCGTCGCCGCCTTTGAAGCCGGGAGGCATGTGGTCGTCGAGAAGCCCTTCACGGGGTACTACGGCCCGCCCAAAGACGAGACCTTTGAAGGAAACCGATTCCCGAAAGAAAGGATGCTGGAGGGGGCTGTAGAGAGTGCAAGACGGGTCATTGCCGCCGCCCTCAAAAGCGGGAAAAAGCTCTGCTATGCCGAGAACTGGATCTATGCCCCGGCCGTGCAGAAGGAGGCGGAGATTCTCTCCAAGAGCAGGGGCCAGATCCTCTGGGCACTCGGGGACCAGTCCCATTCGGGGAGTCCATCGCCGGCTTATGGAATCTGGAAACTCTCCGGGGGAGGGTCGGTGGTGGGCAAGAGCTGCCATCCGCTCACAGCCATCCTGTACCTGAAGCAGGTTGAAGGCATGAATCTTCACGGCAGGGCGATTCGACCCAGAACCGTCAGTGCGCGGACTCATGAAATCACGCGCAATCCCCTATTCATGGACAAAGGCTACCTCAGAACGGACTACAAGGACATTGAGGACTACGGCCAGGTCCACCTCGTTTTTGATGACGGGATGGTGGCCGACGTCTTCGCCTCTGAGATCGTCATGGGCGGGGTCCACAACTGGCTCACGATTTTCGCCAACAACCACCGTTCCCACTGCAACATGAGCCCCAACAACGCCTTCGAGCTTTACAACCCCGACGAAGAACAGCTCGCCGACGTGTACCTCATGGAAAGGCTCGGGACCAAACAGGGCTGGTCCAATCCTGCCTCTGACGAAAATTTCATGTTCGGCTATCCCCAGGAGATCCAGGACTTCATGGAGGCCGTCACTACAGGCAGGGAGCCCAAATCAGGCATGCTGGCGGCAAGCGATTCCGTCGGGGTTCTTTACGCAGCCTACCTTTCCGCCGAGCGCAAGGGAGCGGAGGTCGAAGTGCCTCTGGACCCGGCCCTGGAATCAGGAAGGGAGAACCGGTAGGCAGAAACCCGTATCCAAAGCACTGGGAAAGCGTCCGGATGTGAGCTTTCCCCTTCAGACGCTCTTCTGAATAAGGTTCGTGTCAAGTTCAAGTTGATAGGAGTGAATTGTCTTGATGTTCACCCTCTCGGAGGCATTGAGGATCTCTGCGCCGACTATCTTGTTTTCTGACGTCGAGTCCAAATGGACCCCTTCTTCGATCTCGATCACCCCGTCCGGTTTCTGGTTTCCCGGCTTCACATAAATGGCATCGACCATGTTTTGGGCTCACTTCGATGTAGGCCATGCACCGATCCACAGCATTCCTGAGTTTCGCAGTCAGCCGGACAATCGATCGAGTGCCCTGAAACCCTGCACACTTGCCTTTGAGTTGTGACGCGCACCCGGCTGCTCCTCCCTCAAACGCCGCTGAAGGCCGAAAATCCCCCATCCACGGGGATGATCGCGCCGGTGACGAATTCCGAACCGGGGGAGAGGAGCCAGAACAGGGCGCCCAGCAGATCGTCGGGGTTCCCGAATCGCTTCATGGGCGTGTGGTCGATGATGGTTTGCCCTCGGGGTGTGAGGCTGCCCGTCTTCTGGTCATAGAGCAG
>JAFGPH010000429.1 GCA_016926135.1 Deltaproteobacteria bacterium | reverse complement strand
GGCGAGCTTTATGCTCCACCGGCTGGGTCTGAGGGGGGCTCTGCCCTGGATGGGATTTTCGTTCGCAGCGGTCATCGTTCCCATCGCCCTGCTGGTGGTGAAGAGCAATCCTGCAAAGATGGGGCTCCTGCCGGACGGAGACGTTTCAACCTCCCAGGTTTCAGAAGACCTTCAGACCGCCTCCAGGCTGTCGACCCAGAGGGTGTCATGGACCCGCAAGGAGGCCATGGGCGCAAAAGCGTTCTGGATGGTCGCTTTCTCCTTCTTTCTGGCCCTGAGCGGGCAGATCACCTTCATGATCCACCAGATATCCTTCCTGAGTCCTTTGCTGGGTCAGACCGGCGCGGCCGCCGCCGTGGGCCTCACCTCCGTCTCCAGCTTCTGCGGCCGCTTCCTGGTGGGATCCATTGTGGACCGTGCGGACAAAAGATGGGTGACCGCCGTCTGCTTCCTCCTTCAGGGGACGGCGCTCTTCGCCGCATCCCATTCCACACAGCCTCTGTTTCTCTATCTCTGCGCCGTCCTTTTTGGACTGACCATGGGAAACATCATCATGATGCAGCCCCTGATCATCGGCGAGTTCTTCGGGATGGTCTCCTTCGGCAGGATATCCGGCCTGATGATGCTGTTCACGAGCAGCGGCTCCGCACTGGGGCCCATGTTTGGAGGCATCCTTTTCGATGTGACCCGGAGTTACCGGGCAAGCTTCACGGTCTTTGCGGGCGCCTATGTCCTGGCGGCCCTGGTGATTCTTGCCGTAAGAGCGCCGGTTCCTTCCCTGCAGTCTCGTGCCGGGCGGTGAGGCGTCCAGGCCACAGAAGTCTCCGACGAATGCGTCGCGCCGCCGAACCCGCAGCCGAACCCCGGTCCATAGGCCTGAACCGGCTCGCGATCCCCTCTGGCTTTTTGGGGTTGACAATCTGCGGTGCGGTTTGTATAGTCGATAATATCGAATCGAATTCGATAATGTCGAACATGGGGGCCGCCGTGGCAATCCAGTCCGTACAGCGTGCTATCGACATTCTTTCCCTGTTCTCCCTGTCTCGCCCTTCCCTGGGAATATCGGAACTGAGCCGGCTTATGGGTCTCCCGAGAGCCACGGTTCACGGGCTGGTCCGAACCCTTCTCGAAAACCGTCTGCTTCAGCAGGACCTCGATACGCGTAAATACAGGCTCGGCTTCAAGGTTTTCGAGCTGGGGGCCATCGTGGGAAACACCCTGGATCTCAACCGAAAGGCGGCGGCGCCCTTGTATACCCTTGCGAGACGAACTCGGCTCGACGCGAGGCTCGCCATATGGGAAGGGGGGACGGTCTTGATCACCATGGGTGCCGGGTTCCGGTCCCAGGCGTTTTTCGCCGAGATCGGGCCGCGTATGCCGGCCTATTGCTCCGCGAGCGGCCGGATCTTTCTGGCCCACCTTCCGGCGAATGAGCAGAAGGACTATATCGCCCGAACCCAGTTCAGGGGTTACACGCCCTTTACCATGACGGATCCGACTCAGCTCTTGCGGGAGCTTGCAGAGGCGCGAGCCAGGGGGTACGCCGTCAACCGCGAGGAACTTGGCCTTGGAGTGATCGCCTTCGCAGCGCCTGTGCTGGATCGCACGGGCAGGGTGGTTGCGGCGGTGAGCCTTTCCACGGGCCCCGATCCTCTCCCGAAGGACAGGGAGAAAAGAGTAATCGACGCCCTGGTGAAAGGCGCAATGATCATCTCCCGTGAGTTGGGGTATTTCCCGGAGAACATCGGCACTGGATCCCCCCATCAGCCGGGGGAATCATAAGGCACATCCTGAAGCATAAGGAGGAGGAGAGGAATGAAACTGGCACGCTTCATCATCGACACGCACGTGCATGCGCAGCGCCACGCGGCCGGGCCGGAATTCAAGAAACTGGGCCTGGATGACCCGAAGAAGATCCAGTACAAGGACCTGGCAGGGCTCATGCCCTACCTGAAAACCTACGAGAACTCCAAGCGGCTGCTTTACGACATGGATCGCTACGGGGTGGACATGTGCATCCTGCACCCCGCCTTCGGGATGAGCAACGAGATCAACCTACAGCTGGTTGAAAAATACCCCGACAAGTTCGTGGCCCTGGCCGCAGCGAAGGAAACGGCTGAGAAGGCCATGGCCGGCAAGATCGAATGGACCATGGATGCGGCCGTTCAGGAGTTGGACACCCTGCTCTCTACCGGAAAGTTTGTAGGGATCGGGGAGGGCATGCCCGCCAGGCCGCCCGTCCCGGGCCTCAACAAGACCTACAGTCAGACCGAACGCATGGATGAATTGCGCAAGGTCATGGAGCTGGCAAGAAAACACAAAGTACCCGTTCGGGTCCATACCGGGTCTCCCATGGGCTACCAGATCACCTACACCCGTTGGCCCGAGAACTGGCATCCCAACTGGGTGCGGGACCTGGCCGCGGAATACCCGGACGTGGCGATCGTTTTTGATCACGGCGGCATGCAGGGCGGGCGCTCGGAGCACCTGGTGGAGGAGTGCATCGAGGTGGCGGCCAACAACGACAATGTATTTCTGGAGACCGGAATGTACTGGACCGATCTCTATTACAAGGCTCTGTCGGATCCCAATGTGGGTCCGGAGAAGCTCATGTGGGGAACGGACTGGGGGGCGAGCATCCCCATCCAGACGCAGTTGGGCACAAAGCCCCAGACCTTTGCGGCCCAGGTGCACAAGCACGGGATCCTGCCCCACCAGTCGGACATCATGGGGTGGAGTCTGAAGCAGGTCAGCCGCCTGGACATCTCTCAGGACGACCTGAACCTGATCCTGGCGGGAAATGCCCTGCGGGTGTTCAAGATCGATTTCCCGTTGAGCCGTATGTTCAGGATGGTTGAATGAGCAGGCGAATGAAAGGCCGCGGTACGACCCGGGGTGGAGAAAGGAGGTGAGGTGAAGGATCAGAGACAAGGGTTTTCGGAGAAGCCGGCCCGTTCATTTCGAATAACCGCATTCCAAGGAGGTGTGAAGATGAGAAGAAGAGGCGCATGGGTGTTCACTATTTTGTGTGTAGCTTTGGTCGCGGCATGGGTGTTCGGTGCAGCCAACCCCTCTGCCGCACAGGAGAGAAAGCCCTACCAGATCGAAATCTACACCTTCAGGGTGGGAACTTTCACCTACGCCATGGGGGTTGCCCTGGCAGAAATGATCAACAAGCAGAGTTCCTGGCTGCGGGCGACGGCCATAGAAGCCTCGTCCGGTGCGGTCACACCCAAGATTCTGGCCATGGAGCCGGCGTCAAGAAAGAAGATCATCGGTTTCATGGACCGGTGGGAGCCGGAGACCGGTTACCCTCCTTTTAAGGAGCCTTACATGGGGATCAAGGAAATGGCGGTCATTGGATTTGTCACCAATGGCTTCGTGACCCTGGACCCCAAGATCAAGACGGTAAAAGACTTCTCGGGAAAGAAGGTGGGCCTTGGCACTTCCCCGTCTGTGGCCCGGGTGGACCTGCCCAAGGCCGCCATTCTGAAGGCAGGGGCCAAGGATGTGAAATTC
>JAFGPH010000428.1 GCA_016926135.1 Deltaproteobacteria bacterium | reverse complement strand
GTATATAACGAATGAGCCGCCAGAATGCTCGAGACCGCTAGCCAGGCCAGGCGCCCCGGGGAATCATGCTCCACAGCCCGCCAGGTGAGCCCCACGGTCAACACGAGCATCAGGGAGCCCAGCCCATAGGCCCGCAGACTGCTTGCCGTGAACAATACGGCAGGGGAGAAGGCAAGCAGGGAGGCTGAAAGGATCGGCACCCGCTTCCCCACCCAGCGCGCAATCAGCCAGGGACTGGCCAGCATGCACACTCCAATCAAAAACCCCAGGACTCGGATCTCAGGGTTTCCCGACAGGCCCAGCCAAAGCCATCCCCTCAGTATGGCAGGCCAGAGGATCGGGCAGGAATCATGGTGCAGGTGCTCCCAGAAGACCTTGAGGGATGCCGATTCGGCCAGGTTCACGCTGCACAGCTCATCGCGCCACAGCGGACCGGCATGAATCATCATCAGGACAAGCCACAATAGCCCGGATAAGGACAGCAGTTCGGCCACGGCGAATTCTCCCCAGTCCAGCACCCTGGCGACGTTCGACCGGCCCTCCCCTTGCGGGGCGACAGAAGCCCCGATTTCCTTCTTCCCATTCATCGTTCTCGTTTCACTTACCGTCTGCCCAGACCGCCCTTGACCCCGGAGTGGCCCTCCCCCTTCCCCATGAGCCGAAGACAGAGATCCAGGTTGCTCCGCGCCGCCCCATGATCGGGCTGAATACGGAGCACTGCGGAGAAGTGGGCAACCGCTTCCCGGCATCTTCCCTGCCGCGCCAGGACCGCGCCGAGATTATTGTGTGCCTCTACGTACCCGGGCTTGATTTGAAGGGCCTTGCGGAAATGTCGCACCGCTTCTCCGTCCTTTCCCTGCCGCTCCATGACGACCCCCATGTTGTAGTGCGCTTCCGCGAGGTCGGGGTTTGCATCAAGAGCCTTTGCATAGTGGGTGACGGCCTCCCGGACTCTGCCTTGACCCAGCAGGATCTTGCCCAGGCGGAAGCGCGCCGGGGCACTGGCCGGATCGATTTCCAGGGCCCTGGCGTAATGCAAGACCGCTTCCTGAACCCTGCCCATCTGCTCCAGGGCGCTCCCCAGGTTGAGGTGGGCAGGCACATACAGGGCATTGAGTTGAAGGGCCGCGCCAAACAGCGAAACAGCCTCCCCCGGTCTTCCCTGACGCAGCCTCACAACGCCCCTCAAATCATAGATCACCTCCGGAATATCGAAATGCAGATCCAGGGCCCGGGAAAAATGATCCATGGCCTCATCGTATCTTTGCTGTTCCATGAGAGCAAGCCCCATGTAGTAATAAGCCTTTTCATAGTCTGGCTTGATACGGAGCGCCTCCGAGAAATGCCCCATGGCCTCCGGCAGTTTTCCCTGTCGTGCCAGGGCTCCACCCAACATATTATGGGCCACGTAGTTCTGCTCGTTCACATCGAGGGTATGTTTCCAGAGAGTGATGCTGTCTTTCCAGGTGCCGACCTGCACGCGTGCCAGCACACCGAAGACCAGAAGCACTACCAATGCCGATACAGCCAGTCCCCGGCGCCGATACGCACCTTCTCCGATCAGTGCAGGCAGACCCCAAGCCGCCATGATGAACAGACCGATGCCGGGAATATAGGTATAGCGATCGGCCATGGCCTGACCTCCCACGTGAAGCAGGCCGATGACCGGGAGAAGCGTGCCGATGAACCACAACCAGCCTACCGCCAGACAGGGAACCTTGCGCGCCCCCCTCAATACGAGAAGCGTCAGGCAAAGGAGGAAGATGCCGGCCCCTGCGGCCTTCCACAGAGGTATGGAGGCCGGGTGAACGTAGTAAACCGCGAGGCCGGCAGGCCAGATCGTCCTACCCACATATTCCATATAGGATATCAGGGCATTCGCCATCCGCAGGTCTAGAGGAATGATTTCAAGCCCCAACACCAGGCCTCCCTTTCTCTGAACGAGGAAGGTCACCAAGCCCACCAACGCCGAAAGGAGGAGCAGGGGGATCTTCTCCCAGACAAGACCCGTGTGGAAGGATTCCCGGAGCCCGTGGTTCGAGGTGTGAGCGGACCGGCGGTTCTGCCACCTTCCCAGAGGCCAGTAGTCCAGGAGAAGAAGGACAAAGGGAAGCGTCACGAGCATGGGTTTTGACAGGAGGCCCGCGGCAAAAAGGAGAAGAACAGGGACAAACCTGCGGATCGCCGGCCTTCGGGCATAAGTTACATAGGCCCGGAGGGCCAGGATCCCGAAAAAAGTGCTCAGCACATCCTTCCGTTCTGAAACCCACGCAACGGATTCCACATGGAGGGGATGGACTGCAAACAGGGCTGCGAGAAAGGCGCTCCGCCACAGTGCCCCGGTCGCCCTGCTGAAAACCAGAAAGAGCAGCACCGTGTTGAGCATGTGAAAAAGCAGGTTCACGAGATGATGCATTCCCGGTCGGAGCCCGAACAACTGGCAGTCCAGCATGTGGGAGATCCACGTCAGGGGATGCCAGTTGCCGGCGTGGCTCTCCGCGAACGCCCACCGGAGTCCTCTCAGGGTGATTCCCGACCTCACATGGGGGTTGTCCGTGACGTATTGAATGTCGTCGAAGTTCACGAACTCGTACTCCGTCACCCCTTGATAGATTGCCAGGGTTACGACCAAGAGGAGCAGGCACAGCAGCCGTTCCACGCGCTGAGAATCTTTGCCGGAGGCATCTCCCATTCAGAAATCCCTCCCGAGCCTGTAGATCAGAATGGAGTGACCCACATGAGCCACCGGTGAAATGGAGCGCAGATATGCGGAGAGTTCCCCCAAATCCACGTACAGGGGGTAGAGGTTGGTGGCACTCACGGCCACCAGGTCTCCCTTGCGGAGGGGAGCCGGGGCACAACCTGCGGACAACGGCAGAAAGCTCGGCAAGGCCTTGTAGTCTATGGCATATTGTCCCGGATCGGCGCTCCCGAAGTAGCTCAGGTGGATCGTCCCCATCCCCCTTTCATCCATATACGCCTTCAGTCCTTTCAGGTCCTGGCCCCAGTCAAGATTCGAATCCACGAGATATCGATAGCCGTTCCCGGGCCCTCCCGCAATCTGATTGAAGTAGGCCAGGTAATGGGGATAGATGAAAAAGCTTTCCACCAGGGTCCAGATCATCAGGGGAGCAGCCACGAGACCGAAGACCGCCTTCTTGCCCCTCCACAGCAGGGCCACCCTTCCCCCAAGGACCATCAGGAAGGGAAGCACAGGCAGGACGTATCGGAAACCCACATTCACCCGGGTCAGGGAAGAAAAGGCGGCAAAAATCACGAGGACCGGGATCAACAGCCACAGGACACCCGGCGATGGAGAAGAGGTCACACCCCTTCCTGTGAAGACCGCAGCCGCCAGGACGAGCAGGAACGGGATGGGGACCTTGACGGCAAAGGCAAAGAGGTAGTAGGTCCACCACCCGCCATGCTTCGAAACCCGACCGTTCATGAAGGCGGGCAGCCCTTCTCCGATGATCTCCTTCTGCATTTCCATGCCCGTGAGATAGGGGGTGATCCGGAATCCATAACCAAGAAACAGCACCAGGAAGGCCACGGCCACAACCATGCCCAGAAGTACAATCGGACGCACAGCCGCGATGGTCTGTGAAAAGTTGGAAGAGGCGATCGCCGGCCGCCCTCCCGAGGCCAGGGCCAACAGGGTCAAGACAGGGACCAGAATCAACCCCGCGTACTTGCTCAACAGGGTGAGTCCCAAAGCGATCCCGCAGAGCACGATCATACCGAATGAAGGCGCCTGGACGATCCACCAGAAAAAAAAGACGGTCATGAAACAGAATGTGGTGAAGCACAGATCCGGGGTGAGCAGCCCGGAGTGGGCCAGGATATTGGGAGAGACACAGTAAAGGAAGAGGCTCACGAGGCCCCCGCCCCTGCCGTAGAGCCTTGAACCCCAGAGATATATGAAGCAGCCGAGCACAAGCCCTAGAATAACCGTCGGTACCCTGGCGAGGAAAAGGAGATGGTCCCCTGAAGGCCTGCTGTTGCGAAGAAGACACTGGCCCCTTCGCGCCCCTGAGACAATGTCCGATGGAGGCCCTGGCTCAAAGCAGCCGGAACGGAGTTCGCACAGGCCGAGGGGGAGGGCGGCCAGGTAGTAGGAAAGGGGGGGGTGCAGCATGGCGGAGGGTATGTCCCAGTTTCCATGACTCCACAGGTAGTTCCCCAGGCCCAGGTAATGGGTCTCGTCCCATGTGGCCGACTTCCTTGCCGAACCCGACAAGGAAAGCACCAGATAGGCACCCAGCAGGACGCCTACCGGTATCCATTGCTGGAGGTATCTCTTCATCTACGGGGGGCCCGTCCCTCTCGAAAGCATGCCGATGCGCTCCGCGGCATCCTTTCGGTACGGGTCGTCAACCCTCGATACCGTGAGATATTCCCTGAAGCACCGGACGGCCTGGGCTCTCTCCCCGGTCTCCTCGTAAGCCCTCCCGAGTGAAAACAGGTAACGGCCGTTGAAGGACAGGGAGAGGGCCTTCCCGATGGCCTGAACGGCTTCTCCGGCTCTCCCGCTCAACAGGTAGGCAAGCCCGAGGTTGTGATGGGCATCCGGGTCACCGGGGTTCTTCTCCAGTGCCAGCCGGTTGAATCGGACGGCATCCTCGAATCGATCCTCCGAGAGGGCAACCATCCCCGCGATCAAGGGGAATCTGCCCTGGTCCGGATGTCTTCGCATACCCTCCACGGCGATTCTCTCCGCTTCCCGGTAACGTCCCTGGCTCCAGTACGCCTTGCCCAGGTAGAACGCCTCTGTATCACTGTAGGCCGGCCGAGGCATTTGAAGGGAGACCCCGTAGATCAGACCTGCTGCGAGCACGAACGCCAGGGATTTCCTGAATTCCCTGTTCCTGACCCATCCGGCGAGGGTGACCAGGCCGATCCCGCAGCCGATGGTGAGGAACGGGATGGCAGGCATCCTGAACCGGGAGGATGGATAGAACATCAGCACGGTTATGAGCACGGTCAGGATGGGCACAACGAGCCAAAGGGCCTCCCTGCGGTTGAGCCCCCCGATCATGAGGCCCGGCAAACCGAAGGCCAGGACGAAGGCGAAGGTGGGAAGGGGCCACCTGAGAACCCCTGAAAACCGGGAAGCCAGATCAAAGGAATGGTTGGTGGGTATTTCGTAATCTCCGATGGTTCCCGCCATCTTGTTCCACAGCAGCATACCTGTCACTAGAGGATGGTCCTTGATGAACCGGAGGGTCTCCCTCACCCAGTAATGGGAGGCCTCTCTGGAACTGAGGGCCTTCCCCACTCTTCGTTCCGCCTCCTTACGGAAATCGGCCTCGGAGTGCTCCGGATGGGGTCTGGAGAAGGACGGGACGTTGTAGCGGCCCGTGAGATTTCCGGGATTGTTGCAGGCATAGAGAAGTCTTCCCCCCTGGGTATTCAGCAGAGCTGCCTCTCCGGCCACGGTGTAATTGCGCAGTGCCCCGGCCCCGAGTAACACCGCCACGCCGGCGATGAAGAGGACCCCCTGGGGTCCAAAATTGCGCCATCGGGGCCTCTTGAAAAACCAGTAGGCCAAAAGGGTAAGGGGTGCCATGAGCAGAAAGCTGGCCCACAGATAAACCATGACCCCATTGAACATTCCCAGAAGAAACCATTTCGTTCGCGCGGGCTTTTCCAGGGCGTGCAGGAGAAGGAGAAGGAACAGCAAAGGCAGGGTCACGGTCAGGGTGGTTTTCAGGAGCAACAGGGTATGGAAGAATGCCACCTTGTACGAGACGTAGACGAGCCCCGCAAGGAACCCGGCCGAGCGGTTCCATGTCTTCGCACCCAGGACGTAAATCAGGACGGCATTCAGGGAATCCAACGCGATCTGGAGAAGCCGCACAACGAGTAGACTGTCCCCGAAAAACCGGAACACTGCTCCGAGGAAGTATCCGTAGAGGGGGTCCATGAAGAACGGTCTGTCTTCCCCGAGCCAGAAGCCTCCGGCTATCTTCCTGCCCAACTCGATGTAGTAGGCTTCGTCCAGGACAGGGTAGTACATGAGAGGGTTGTTGCCACTTTCGCGGAGGTTGAGGAGCCTGAGAAGGAGGGCCAGAAAGAAGACGAAGAAGACCTTCCACCTCTGTTCGCCGAGGGACTGAACCATCCGGGTCCATACGCTGTTCAAATTCATTCTCCGCGATGCGCAAGCTGCAGGGCTTTGTCCAAATATACCCTTTCCCGTGCCGCATGAAAATGTTAAAAGAGGCATGAAACTTCATCCAATGATACAGGCTTTTTCCGCAAATATGCAGCTGCCTCCGCAAAGGACCCTCACACCTGCTTGGTCGGGCCCATGCAATGAAGATCGCATTTGTTCTGAGAAATATTGACGTTGCCGAGCCTCTGGGCCTCATGATTCTATCCAGCATTCTGAAGAGGCATGGGCATGATGTCAGGGCTTTCGTCGCCTCGGAGGCGGATTGGCTGCAACAGATCCGGAGGTATCAACCCGGATTGACGGCCTACTCCGTGATTTCCGGCAATCAGGACGACTACCTGCGACTCAATGACATGGTGAAGAAAACCCTGGAGACCGTTTCCTTGTTTGGCGGCCCTCACACCACCTTCTTTCCGGAAACGGTCCACGAGCGGAACGTAGATGCCATCTGTATCGGGGAGGGCGAAGGCGCGATCCTCGACCTGGCCGACGCGCTGGAGAACGGTTCCGACATCACCGGCATCAGGAACCTCTGGATCAAGACGCAGGGGGGCGTTGTCAGGAACGACGTGAGGCCTCTGGTTCGGAATCTGGATGAGATTGCCTACCCGGACCGGGAAATCCTCTATGACAAAGACCGGTATCTGCGGAACAACAAGATCAGGAGGTTCCTGAGCAACCGCGGGTGTCCGTTTGGCTGCACCTATTGCTTCAACAGGGCCTTCAGGGAAATCTACAGGCGGGACAGGATGATCCGCTGGAGGAGCGTCGAGAATGTAGTATCGGAAATCCGGGAGGTCAAGGCCCGTTACCCCATGGAACTGGTGAGGTTCATCGACGACATCTTCATCCTGCCCCCTGCGGACTGGCTGGAGGAATTCGCAAGGCTCTACAGGAAGGAGGTGAGGCTGCCCTTTGTCTGCAACTTGCAGGTGAGGATGGTGAAGCGCGAAAAGGTGAGGATACTGAAGGAGGCCGGCTGTTGCGCAGTCTACATGGCCATCGAGGCGGGGAACGACCGGATCCGGAATGAACTCCTGGAAAGGAAGATGACCAAGGAAGAGATCATCAAGGCCTTTGACCTGGTCCACAGCCACGGGATATCCATCGGCGCAGAAAACATCTTGGGGCTACCCGGGGGCTCCCTGGCGGCCGACTGGGAGACGGTCGAGCTGAACACGCGATGCCGGGTGGACAACCCCATTTCCACCCTTTTTCAGCCGTACCCCAAGACGAAGTTGGGGGAGTATGCACTGGCGAAGGGCCTCTTCGATGGGCACCGACACCGTCTGGGAAGGAGCTACTTCGGTTCCTCCCCGCTTATCTTTTCATCCCGGGAGGAGAAATCCCAAATAGAGAATCTGCAGAAGCTCTTCGGATTGGCCGTGACCCATCCCTCCCTCCTTCCTGTCATCAAAGCCCTTATCAAACTCCCCCCCAACAGGCTCTTTGCCCTTTTCCACAGGCTCTACGACAGCTTCCTGAAGAAGCGGAAGATCTTCAGGATACCCTTCCATCTGAAAGACTATCTCCTCAGCCTGGCCAGGGTCCTGCACTATTAGGCCTCTGGCCTCAATGCTCTTCTCGCCGTGCGTAATCCGCACTCCAAGCAAGTCGGGCTCTGACCCCATCTCCAGATCAATACTGAAGATCAGACAAATGCGAGTGTTCTAACGCTAAGAGGAAGCTTTTCGCCCCGTGAGCATGGACAATGCAACCCACAGAATGTTGTGGTCCCTCATTTCAGACCCGCGGTCGGATGGGTCGGATGGGGTCAATGCGGATGGCGGATGGGGTTGCGGATGGTTGCGGATGGGCGGATGGCGGGCGGATGGGGTCGGGCCGTGGCAAGTGGCTGAGATCGAGTAACATAGTGCCAAACTGACCCCCTAAATTGGGGCAATAATGGGTTTTTTGAGGGCAAAAAGACCGTTATTGCAGGGCTACGACGCCAAGAGCGAAGCGGAAGGTTCTCTGGTCCAGCAAGGGCGAATCACCTATAATGCCGTTTTTGAGGCCAAAAAGGGCAATATAGGCCCTCCCAATGCATATTTCTGGGACATTAATGCTCAGTAATCAATTACATGCCGCGACCCCAGGTCCGCAGGTCCCCATTATATCATTCGAAAAGACGACGGGAGCAGGAACAACCCGGGTCCGTTATTCGGGAAGCCCATTCAGGACCAGGCTTTTCTGCTGCTCCTTCTTGCGGTTGTTCTGTTCGACAAAAAGCGGTTTTCCGGTGCTATACGATTTTCCGGTGTAATACATCAAGGTCGCCGGTGTGGACGGCGACGGGGTGAAAATCTGTACCTGCCGGGGCCTGAACTTGAGGACCTCCCGGGCAAACCGGTTTAACCGGGCCATGTGCTGCAGGGTACACCCGGGATAGGCCGCGATAAAATAGCAGCTCAGAAACTGCTTCTTCTTTAGACGCCTGTTGATCGTTTCAAAACGGCGCTTGAACTCGATGAATCCTTCTATTGACGGCTTTCCCATCAGGTTAAGAATCTCATTCTCGGAATGCTCGGGCGCCAGCTTCAACTGGCCGGAGATGTGGTGCCGGATAATTTCTTCAAGATATTTGAGCCCGTGGGCGGAGTCATGCAACACCAGATCATGGCGGATGCCGGAGCCGATGAATACTTTTTTGACCTTGGGCAAGTCTCTCAGCTTTTTCAATAGTGCGATCTGGCGGCTGTGGCTGACTGTTAGATTCTTGCAGACCACTGGGGTCAGGCAGCGTTTGGCTCGGCAGGCCCCTCTCTTATTTTTGCGCCGGCAATCGATTCCGTACATGTTGGCGGTCGGTCCGCCGACATCCTGAATCGTTCCCTTAAATTCCGGATGAGCGCTCAGGATCGTCGCCTCACGCAGGAGGGACGCCTCAGTGCGGTCAATTATGGTTCGCCCCTGATGAACTGATATGGCGCAGAAATGGCATTCGCCGTAGCACCCCCGGTGGGTGGTCAGGCTGAAGCGGATGGTTTCAAGGGCGCGCACTGGCCCCCAGGATGCGTAATAGGGATGAACGCCCCGCTCGTAGCCGAGTTCATGAATATGGTCGAGCTCCGCCGGCGTCAGGGGAAGCTGGGGTGGGTTGTGGATCAGGTAGCGGCTGTCCTGCCTTTGGAAGAGCCCTTTTGCGGTCACCGGATCATTATTCTGATAGAAGGTTTTGAACATCCGGCTGAAAGCCGCCGGATCTGCCGCGGCTTCCGCGTGGGACGGTAGCTCGATGTATCCTTCCCTTTTTTCAGCTGCGATATAACAGATCCCGCGAATATCTGGAACCGGCCGCTTGTCCCGGATTCTCTCCGCCAACTCCAGAATGGTGCGTTCGCCCATTCCATACACTAGGATATCGGCCTTAGCGTCAAAGAGAATGGAGCGGCGGATGCTGTCGGACGCATAATGATAATGGGAGAGGCGTCTTAAACTGGCCTCCATGCCGCCAAGCACTATCGGCCTGGTTTTTTTAAAATAGCGGCGCACCAGGTTGCTATAGGCAATCACTGCCAAGTCCGGCCGCCGGTTGTTTACCCCACCGCCGGTGAGATCGTCCTGCCTGCGTTTTTTGTGAGTCGCGGTATAGTTTGATATCATCGAGTCCATACAACCGGAAGTAACACCCCAGAAGAGATCCGGCTCGCCCAGACTGCGGATGTCCCTATCGCTCGTGATATCCGGCTGAGCGATGATACCTACCTTGTAGCCGGCATCCAACAGCACCTTGCCGATGACCGCAACGCCGATAAAAGGCGAATCCAAATAAGTGTCCCCGGTCACCAAGATGACATCCAGTGATTTCCATCCGAGCGCTTTGAGCTCATCGCTTGTTGCGGGAATGAACATCCTGTCTCTTACAGTCTCCTTCTGTCCGCGTACATCAACATCGTTTTTGCCACCGTTATATGACTTTCCGGAGAATCCATCAAGCGTGTCAGATGGGATGTTGGTGTAGGAAGCATGACGACGAATTTAAGTCAGTAGTAGGGGTCGTTCTTCGTATTATATATTTGGCAAGTCAAAATGCTGCGGAAGAGAGGCTTTTTATGAGACCGTCAACACTGAAACCTGAAGGCTTACATGGCTGCCGCCGCAGGACTGAATGGGGTATTGAACTTCGTTGCCGTGATGCCCACCGGGATCTTGGAGACCCTGACCTCGGTGAACCCGAGGTCCCGGAGCCACGCCGCCACCTCTTGGGTGTCGGCCCTGTTCTGGTATTCCGAGGAGAGCCAGTTGAAGATCATGTGGGCCCTGTCCTCCGGTTCGATGGGCCGATACCGGAGGCCACTCCACCTCCACGAAAGGGGGAGGAGAGGCGCCAGGAGGTGGCTCAGCACGTAGATGGAGGACAGGGGCAGCCTGACCGTCACCACTCTCAGCAATCGGTTGAACACCTCAAAGGGCCTGGACATCCTGGGGTAAAGGGTGATGGAGAGCGCCCCCCCCTCCCTGACCAGCTCGGTGAGGCGGCCGATGCAGGCCTGCACCTCGGGCACATAGTGGAGAACCCCTTTGCTGTAAACGTGATCAAAAGAACCCCGGCGAAAAGGCGGGCACATGAGATCTCCCTGGACGATATGGACATGCGGGCTCCCGCGAGCGGTCTCCCGGGCCCCCTCCACCCCCTCGCTGAAATCCATGGCCACGACCTCTCGGGCCAGGCGGCTGATGCCCAACGCCAGCCTGCCCACACCGCACCCGGCATCCAGGACCGTCTTTCCCTTCAGCAAGGCAGGCTCAACCGCCATCCGACAAAAAAAGTCCTCCAGTTCCTCCTCCCGCGAGTGGCCGTAGATCCGTTCTCCGTGCTTGAATCCCGTCCACTCCACATCGAAGGTCTCCCTGGTCCGCTGCCTCTTCACCCCCGTGGGCAGGAGCCTCGGAATGGACCCGGATATGGGGAAGGTATGACCCCTGGGGCAGGAAAGGCTGCCCTCATCCACATCCTCCCAGTAGCACTGCTCGCATAAATCGTGGGACCGCCTCCTGTCTTCCTCGCTTCGAAGCAGGCGGCGGGCATACTCGCAACGACTCCGGCAACCTGGCGGAGGCATGGGAGAGGGTCTCTGGAGCCTGATGAGGCTCTCTACGGAGAGAGACAGATCCGCCTTGCAGACGGGGCAACAGAGGATGTCCATCATACGGCGCAACACGGGGGTGAACCTCCGGTAATGAGACTCGATCTCTGTGCCCTCTGTGACTCTGTGGTGAAGGACGCAAACAACTTGTTGCTCCCTTCAATATCTGCGAAATCTCCCCATGCGATAGACGGCAAGGGACATGGGGGCCCAGGAGGGGTATCGGCCCTCCCTTTCGGGGATGAGGTGTCTCCTCAGAATCGCCTGCACCTCATCGGCGGTGTGGTAGTGGTCCTCCGGCTTCCTGTATCCCAAAACCGTCCTGCCCATCCTGTAAAAGAGACTCTCCGTAGGACAGAGGAAGAGGAAATACCCCCCAGGAGCCAGCACCCTGTGGATCTCTTGGACCAGAAAGTCGAGATCCTTGAAGTGTTCGAGGGCCGATAAGGCCAGGATAAAGGGAAAAGAGCACTCTCTGAACGGGAGATGCATCGCATCGGAGAGGACTATGGACACGTTCTGCAGGCCCCTGGCGCGTCTCAGCCTTTCCGCAGCGCCCACATGGAGATCCACGCCAACCACGCGCCCGAACCGTCCCGACAGGGTGGGCAGCATCACCCCGTTCCCGCAGGCCAGATCAAGGACC
>JAFGPH010000063.1 GCA_016926135.1 Deltaproteobacteria bacterium | reverse complement strand
TACGTCCCCTTCTGCCCTTCGTGCAATGCCCCACCCTTGTTCTTTACCCTGACAGGAGTTTCCTCTTTTCCGTAGAGCAGGCCGTAGCCTTCTACCGCCACCTCCCTCAGGGTGAACTCATGGTACTCCCGCGCTGCGGGCACAACACCTATGAACAGGAACCGGAGGAATACGTCCGTGCCGTTCTGAAATTCCTGAAAAGACAGAAGGTGGGAAGACCCAAGCGCCGGGCGGGAATTTCCTGCGCTGCCTGAGGGACGGGAGAGATCCAGGCACCCTCTCGCCGGAGCACTCAGGGGCCTATTTGATCCCCCGTGAGTAATTCACCAGGATCACCCGGTGTCTCTTGGTGTCGTTGGCGATCCTCTTGATCTTTTGGTTCACCATGGGATCCGTCGTCTTGATCCCCTCCATGAAACTTGCCTCATTGAGTTCCGCCTCGATCAGTGCCGCGAGGGAGTATGCCTCAGACTCTGTGACGTCCTCCTTCTTCACCCTGTCCAGCAGGGCCTTCACCTTTTCCACGAAATCGTGAAGGGTGCCCATATCAAACTGAATGGCCAGATCAAAGGTCTGCTCGGCTTGCCCTTTTTCCAGAATTTCCCTGAATGCCTTTGCATGCAGGATCTCTTCATCCCTGATGGTGGACCAGAATTTCTTCGCCGGTCCGGAGAAGTGCCCCTTTTCAGCCAGATGGTTGTAAATCCTGGAAAGTCCTGTCTCCAGCTTTTCGAGCGCCTTCAGGATGGTAACGGTCTCCGGCGATAACATCTCCCTTGCCCCTTCGAGGGAGTGCGGTGGGAGGATCCCAACCTTGTCCGCGATGCGATGTTTTTCGATCAGAAAAAAGCTGCCCCGGTCTTCAGGAGGGACCGGATTGTCATCCTATTTCGGGTTTTAGGGTATCGAGACGCAAGGAAGGAGTCAAGCGCGAAGGGATAAAGGAGTCCAGGTTACGGATTCATTCTTCGTTCCCACTCGAACTCCCTGGAGGTCACGGTGTGTTCCATTCGCTGGATCCGGCGCTCCAGGTTCTCAAATCTCCTTCTCAGCCTGTCCACGGCGCCCCTTCGTGAATGGAGGTAACTGTTATAGAAGTCCCTCTCCTCATCGTCTTGGAGGGGCAGAACCGGCGCAGGCTTCATCAGGAGGGCCGCGAGGAAGTATAGCCCCAGGGTCGGCCAAAATCCTGTCAGGATTAGGAGGATGACCGCTATGGCACGGGTCCAGAACACGGAGAAGTCAAAGTAATTTGCGATACCCCTGCACACCCCAAGGATGACACCATCCCTTGAACGATGGAGACCGCCTTGCAATATTCCTTCCATTCTCTTCATGATGTCTCGTCCTTTCCCGATCGGTCCAGGATGATGGTCTCCAGGGCTTCCACCCGCTTCTCCATTCGCGACAGTCCCTGGTAGATCTCCTGGACCACCCTGGCCTCATCCGCCTGGAGCCTCTGGCCCTTCCGGGAGGCATCCCCCTTCACGATCTTGATGGCCATCAAAATGGTGCTCCCGATGATGGCAAGGCCGAGCACCAGACCGCCGAAAACGATCGCCACGACAAAGATCCCATGCATCGCTCTCTAGACCTCGACCTCTTTGTTTTCCAGCCTGGCCTTGAGGGTTTGGAGATCCCTTTCGATTTCCTCATCCACCTGGAGCTTCTCGAACTCCGCTTCGAGAATGGGTTTCCGCGCGAAATTGACAAGATCGGCCTCGGCCTCCATCCTTTCGATGCGGTTCTCCATTTCTTCAAATTTGGCCACGGCCTCGGCGCTGTCTACACGGCGGATCTCCTCCTGGGCACGCCTTTTTTTCGTTGCGTGCAGGTGCCGCTGAATCAGAACCCTCTCCTTTTCCCTGGCAGACGAGAGCTTGTCTTCAAGCTGGCGGATGTCTTCCTGGTACTGCCCGATCAGGGCCTCATAATCGGAAAGCTCCTTTTCCAGCGCCTGGGACCTCTCTTCGTACCTGCGTCTTTCCATGAGGGCCTCCCTGGCGAGGTCGTCCCGTCCCTTGCTCACTGCGAGACCAGCCTTTTCGTCCCAGAACTGCCTCTTGCCCTCGGCCCCCTCCATCTGGCGGCGCACCTTTTTCCCTGCCGCCATGAGACCTGCGCAGGAGGCCTTGATCTCCACAAGAGTGTCTTCCATTTCCCGGATCATGAGCCTGATCAGCTTCTCCGGATCCTCCGCCTTATCGAGCATAGCATTGATATTGGAACTAATGATATCACGAAACCTCGTAAAAATCCCCATGGTATCCCCTCCTCTCTGAACTTGACATCCTGGCAAAGCACAAACCATGCCAGGTGGCAGACAAAAAACATGTCGCAGGAATTCAGATGTTTAGCCATTGACAAACCATTCGTCTTGTGGTATTTTTGGCTATTATTAAGCCCATTATGCCATATTAGTGTATTTTTCGCCATGAAGGGTCCCCGTTCATTCTCACTGCGACGTGTCACTGCTGAGGCCGCCTCGACAAGAGAGGCCCTTGGTCAGTCCGAATTGTTCCTCACCTTCCAGGAGCAGATCTCTCGCGTCGCCCCCGTTGAAAGACCGGTGATACTGATCGGAGAGAGAGGAACCGGCAAGGAGCTGGCGGCAACGAGGCTCCACTATCTCTCCAGGCGCTGGGAGGAGCCGCTTGTCGCCCTCAATTGCGCCGCCCTCTCCCCCACACTCATCGAATCCGAGCTTTTCGGGTACGAAAAGGGGGCCTTTACGGGTGCCGAAAAAAGAAGGAAAGGGAGATTCGAGGCAGCAGACGGAGGCACACTTTTCCTGGACGAGATCGGGAACATACCCCTGCAGGTTCAGGAGAAAATCCTGAGGGTCGTGGAATACGGGTCTTTCGAGCGTGTCGGAAGCAGCGAGGCCGTGGAGGTCGATGTGCGTATCATTGCAGCCACTAACGCGGATCTGCAGGGGATGGCCGCCAAAGGGCAGTTCAAGCAGGATCTGCTGGACCGTCTCTCCTTTGAGGTGCTCTTCTTGCCACCCCTGAGGGACAGGAGAGGGGATGTCCTGCTCCTTGGCCACCACTTTGCAAGCCGCATGGCCATGGAACTTGGGCGGGAAGAGGTGCCCGCGTTCAGCGAGGAGGCCATGGCCGCCCTGGAGGCCTATCTTTGGCCTGGAAACATCCGTGAGCTGAAGAATGTCGTGGAGCGGGCAGTTTACCGTTCCAAAAAGGCCCTTATCAGGGAGATCGACTTTGATCCCTTTCAGGCTCTCCAGGGGAAAGATCTCCAGCCCGGCAAGGCAACGTCTGCAAGGGCCGTCGACACCGCTGCCCCAGGGATGGATCTCCCCGGAAAGCCTTTTGAGAAGGCGGTAGAGGGGCTGAAGATTTCCCTCCTGAAGAGGGCCCTCGGCTCAGCAAAATACAACCAGCAAAAGGCTGCCGAGGACCTGGGCCTTACCTATCACCAGTTCAGGGGACTGTATCGGAAATACAGGAAGCGCATGGAGGAAATCCTCCCGGAGGGGCGACCACCGGCAACCGTAAAAGATGAGTTGGGGCACTGACACACCAACCGCCGCCCAAAGGGGCGGTCGGGGGGTGGTCGTCCAGGCCGCAACAATTTATGGAAGAGTGGCCCTGGGCTCCCCTCAATGTCTCGCAAACACCACGTCGGCGAAGTAACTCTCCCCTGAGCTGTCGGTGTGCTGGGAGTTGATCTGGATTCGGACCCCGGCAACCAGGGGTGGTTCTTCGCCGTAAAGGCTCCGGTAGTCCTCGATCACATTTCGCCTTTCCAGGACCCACTTCCCGGAATCCCTGTGCCCGGATCGTAGTACCATGGCCTTTATCGTCATGAAGGGAGGAGCCCAGGCGTCACCTGTGGAACCCTCCGGGGCCGTTGTGTCCCACAGATAGAGAATGGCATTCCTGTTGGAAAAAGCGAGGAAGAGCTGGGCCGCCTGATCGTCCGCCCTGGACACCCTGAAGTCTCCGCCCAGGGGCAGCTTCGTCACTTTCCATCTCCAGGAAAGGAGCGGATAGAGACGGGGGTCCACATCCACGGCCCGCTGAATGGCGAACGACGTATCTGAGCTCCTGAGCTGGACGGCATGCATGTCTCCATCCTTGACGACCGATAGACTCGCCCTGCCTGATCTTTCGTGGAGATTCCATCCCCTGGGCACGCCGTCCCCATCCACGCCTGTGGAGAAATCGGCGACCACCACCCGATCCGTACCCAGTACCTGGGAAAAAGGGAGAAACATCCCGACGAGCACCGCGCCGAACAACACCATGAATCCCAAGAAACGCATCCATCACCTCTTCTGGAACCTACGGTTTGGTGCGGGGAATATAGAAGACGAGAACCGGGGTGTCAAGGGGCTGTTGCAGAACTCCTGTTGACACCCCCCGTTGCCGTTCTTTATGATGAACCCGGTAAACGAACCTGCAAATAGAACATTCAGGGAGCCTCCATGCTGGAAGAAAAGAACCTGCTCATGGTCACCGTGTCAGGAGCCGACCGGCCAGGAATCACAGCCAGATTCACCCGGGTCTTGATGAAACACAAAGCCGAGGTCGTGGACATCGAACAGGCCTCGCTCCAGAATCTCCTGGGGCTTTACTTTCTCCTCGATTTGAGCGAGTCCAGTGAATCCAAGGACAGCGTGATCAAAGACCTGCTCTTCGAAGCAAACCAGCTCCACCTGACCCTCAACTTCCGGCTCTTTTCCGAGGGTGAGGTCCGTTCGGTGAATCAGCGCAGCCTCTACGTGCTGACCCATTTCGGCGGGACCCAGGCCCTGGCCGAACTTTCCCAGATCCTTTCCGAAGAGAACGTCAATATTGAGACCATATCCAGCCTCACCCATCATGGTGCACGCTCCATCGAAATGGTGATCAACGCGCGCAGCGCGGCCGGAGTAAGCCGATTCAAACAAAGGATCATGCGCAAAAGCAGGGAACTGGGCGTGGACCTGGCGATCCAGAAGATGGAAGCGTACCGGAAAAACAAGCGACTCATCTTTTTTGACATGGACAGCACGCTGGTGGACATGGAGGTTATTGACGAAATGGCCCAACGCGCAGGAGTCCACAGGGAGGTGGCCCGAATCACCGAGAAGGCCATGAGGGGCGACTTTGACTTTGAGGAGGCCCTGCTGCAGCGTGTGGCCCTGCTCAAGGGTCTGAGCGTGGAAGACCTTGTCGAAATCCGGAGGGACATCCCCCTTTCCGAAGGGGTGGAGGAGCTTGTGGTCACACTCAAGTGGCTGGGTTACAGGCTGGGGCTGGTGACCGGTGGTTTTGACTTCTTTGCAGACCACATGAAGGAGAGGCTGGGTCTGGACTTCGCCTATTCCAACAGACTGGAGATCCGGAACGGTGCCCTCACGGGCGGGGTGACCGGCGAGATCGTGGATGCTGCAGGCAAGGCCCGCACGGTCAGTCAAGTCTCGTGTGATCTGGGGATCCCCCTGGATCAGATTGTGGTCGTGGGTGACGGTGCAAATGATGCCCTCATGATCGCGCAAGCCGGGTTGGGCATCGCCTACAATGCGAAAAGGAGACTGGACAGCGTGGCCAATGTCTCCCTGGGAAAGTCCCGCCTCGTTCACCTGTATCATCTCCTGGGAATCACCGAGGAGGATATCGCCGAAGCCATGTCCTGCAAGCAGCCTCCTCCGCAAGAAATAGGGCCCCAAGGGTGAGCAGTGGGAAAACCAGGAGGGATTTCCTGAGGCTCTGCAGCACAGGCCTCTGCTCCTTCTCTCTTTGGCCCTTCCTCTATCCTGCCCCAAACGTGACAGCCCAGGGTCCTCAGAAGGGCCTCATCAAGACAAAGCTCTCGCCTTACTTCACACCCCTCAAAGACGGTGATGTGCGCTGTGAACTGTGTCCCAAACGCTGTGTCTTGCCCAATGGGAAGAGAGGGTTCTGCAGGGTGAGGGAGAACAGGGGCGGAAAGCTCTACAGCCTCGTCTACGGCAACCCTTGCGCCATTCACCTGGATCCCATCGAGAAAAAACCTCTCTTCCATGTCCTCCCCTCCACGACATCCCTCTCCCTGGCCACCGCGGGATGCAATTTCCACTGCCGGTTTTGCCAGAACTGGGAGATCTCCCAGGCCTCCCCCGAGGACGTCTTCAGCTTTGATCTGCCCCCCGAGGCGGCTGCCAAGAAGGCCAAGGCCATGGGCGCAGCTTCCGTGGCCCACACCTATGTGGAGCCTGCCATCTTTTTCGAGTACATGCTGGACGTGGGTACTGCTGTCAGGAAGGAGGGCCTGCTCCATGTGATGCACTCCAACGGATTCATCAATCCGGATCCCTTGCGGGAACTGTGCAGGGTGCTGGACGCAGTCAATATCGACCTGAAAGGTTTTACCAGCTCCTTCTATCAGGACCTCTGCAGCGGGGAACTGGGCCCCGTCCTTGAGACCCTGAAGACCCTGAAGCGAGCGAGAATCCACGTGGAGATCACGAACCTGATCATCCCCACCCTGAACGACGATCCGGCTGTCATAAGGGAGATGTGCGACTGGATCAAAAAGGAACTCGGACCGGAAACCCCCCTTCATCTTTCTCGCTTCTATCCCCTTTACAGGCTCACCAAGCTTCCACCCACGCCGGTATCCACGCTTGAGAAAGCGAGAAAGACAGCCCTCTCTTCGGGTTTGGAATATGTCTACATCGGAAATGTGCCGGGGCACGAGGCCTGGAACACCGTCTGTCCCGGGTGCAGGAAGACGGTTATTCTGCGGACGGGATACATGATCCGGGAAATGCACCTCAAAGAGGGCAAATGCCGTTACTGCGGGAGGCCGATCCCAGGAATCTGGGGATAGGAGATTCAGGGAAAAAAGACCTCGTCAGCGGCGGGACAGGTAGAAATTCTTTAGGACCACAGACTGGGTGTCGAGGTTGGTGAGTCCGGCCTTCTCTGCCCATCCCATGGCCTCTAGGAACTCGTCCGTGGTGATGCCGCGGGCCAGTTCAGGATACTCGAAGGCCTTGTAGTCCACATGGTACTGGGCCATGATATTCACATAGGTGGATCTGGGCAGGATTTCGGCCACCCATTTCACGAATGCCTCCGTGCCCGCCACCCTGTTGGGCATGACGAGGTGCCGTATGATCAGCCCTCGCGAGGCGATTCCGCTTTCGTTCAAGGTCAGTACCCCTACCTGACGGTTCATCTCGATGATCGCGCGCTTCGCCACCTCAGGATAGTCCGAGGCACCGGCCGAGTACTTCTCGGCCATGCCGGGATCCATATATTTCATGTCTGGCATGTAGATATCCACTACGCCGTCCAGGTGTTTCACGATCTCCACCCGCTCATACCCGCTCGTGTTGTAAACCAGCGGTACGTGGAGACCGCGCTTGAGGGCAACCCGGGTAGCCCTCAGGATGTTGGGCATCACATGGGTAGGGGTGACCAGGTTGATGTTGTGACAGCCCATGCCCTGCAGGTGGAGCATCATCCCGGCCAGATCGTCGTCCTCCACGGGCCTTCCCTTGCCTTCGTGGGAAATGGGCCAATTCTGGCAAAAGACACAGCGCAAATTGCAGTTGGAGAAGAAGATTGTGCCTGATCCGTTGTGGCCGACCAGGGGCACCTCTTCTCCGAAGTGGGGGTGTGCCGCAAAGACCACCGCCTTCCCGGGCGATCTGCAGAAGCCCCTCTCGCCTTTAAGCCTGTTGACCCCGCACTGCCGGGGACAGAGCATGCACTCCTCAAAGAGGGCGTAGGCCTCTTCCACTTTCTGAAGAAACCGGCCCTGTCCCTCCAGTCTTGCGTAGGCAGGCTCCCATGCCCTCCCCTTCCCCTGCACGACGATGGCAGGTCCGGGAGACAAAAACAGGGAGCCTCCGACGATGAGAGATGTCTTGAGGAACTCTCTGCGCGTGACACCCATGGCCGACCTCAGAGAACCGGCAGGATGATGCCCCCTGAGGGGATGATGTGCACATCCGGCCGGGGCGTGAGTCTCCGGCCCAGTTCAAAGGCCTCCTCCATATCGCTTCCGTAGAAGAAACCCATCCTCTCCGCTTTGTCCCTGGGAATATCCTCCGAGACAACGATGATCTTGAAGAGATGCTGGGCAATCAATGCCATGCCTGCAGCCATGTTGAAATCAATGGCCGATCCCTCCATGATCAGACGATTGTGGGCAAATCGGGGTGCACCTACCGTTCCCGCTTGGGACGCCTGCAGATCGAAAAGAGCACGACAACACAGGCAGGATCTTTACTTCCCGGAGAAAAGGCTGTATCATGTTTTTTATCGGACAGGTCCTGTGCCTTTCTTTCAGAACCTCTGTGGCATGTGAGCCGTGTACCTCGCTTGTTTCCAGGGGCCGGGTTTGGCGACAAACCCCGATGAAAGCAGGACCTGTTCGACGTGTGGGCCTCCCTTCCCGGGATGCGCGCTGATCTGCCCGAGACTATTCAGCCACTAGCGCCCCGTGGGAAACACCTCCGCAGGCCTGTTCCTGTTTCCCGTCGCATTGGGAAAATCTGAGGCTTTGTAAGCCTTCCTGTTGTGCTGGATAAGGTCCCACGCCTCCTCCATGAAGTTGTTGAACCGCTTCTTGCACTCGTAGAAGCCGTGCCACCAGGCATAGTCGGGCGCCATCATGGCCGCACCGAAACGCGCCCTGCGGCCTTCATGGTGCCATAGCTCGTAAAACTCCACCTCCAGCCGCTCATCAAACATCCTGTCTTTGTCCAGCAGACCTCTTGCGTACAGGTCATCCAGCATCTTCTTGGCGGGCCTGTAATAGACGTCATCGTACTCGTTCACAGTCCTGTCGAGCCTCACGAAATGGCCCTCCACCCAGTTCTTTCCGTGGCACTGCCTGCAGACCTTCTTCATCTTGTCCCGCTCTACCTGCCAGTTGGTTCTGGCGGGAAAGGCTTGAAAATCCTGGGGTCGCACGGTCAGGGGGGCCTGGGTCTCCCAGGCGAGTCTCTCCGTCACATCGTGGCTGGTAAGCACAGACCCGGAACCGGAGATGTGACACGAGGCGCAGGTAGGGGCCCGGTAATCGACGCCCGGAGTCCAGGTACCGATTGCCGCAGTCCAGTTGTACTTCGACCCATGGGCGGTGTAGATGTCGCCGTGCTTGGACTCCATGTAGATCTCGATCTGGGGGTGGTCGGGCCCGAGGTGACACTGGCCGCAGGCCTCGGGCTTCCGGGCCTCCATCACGGAAAACAGGTGACGCGTGTGGCAGCTCGTACAACTCCCCTTGCTGCCGTCCATGTTGATCCGGCCCACGCCTACATTGGGCCAGGTCTCCGGGGTCAGTTTCCCGTCCCGGATCTTCAGCACGCTCCCGTGGCATGTGTAACATCCCGAAATACGCTCAAAATCACTGTTCATCCCGTGATTCAACCAGGGATCAATTTTCCACATGATCTCCACCGTGTTGGCATGCTTGCTCATGCTGTATTGCTTGGCCTCATCGGGGTGGCAACGGGAGCAGTCCTTCGGGGTAACGGCCGCGGCCACAGGGACCCGGTACTCCTTGGTGCCGTATTTCTGGTCTGCGCGCTCGTACTGCCTGTAATGGTCCTCGGACACGTCGGGGTCGGATTCCTCGGCCTCGTGACAGTCACAGCAGGTGATGTTCGCGCTGGCATGCCTGCTCTGCGCCCAATCGGCGACCAAGCCGGGGCTCTCCCCCTTATGGCACTCGATGCATGCCACGGCCTCCGGCGGCATACCCCGTTCCATCCTGAAGGCCTTCTCTTTGGCCGTGTTCTTGGCCGTCTGTGCAGTTGCACCCAGGATGCCTGATGCGGCAACACCAACCATGCACGCGATCAGCGAAAAGAAAAGGAACACCTTCTTCATGACCCGTTTTCCCCCTTTCCTGTGAAACCCCGGGAAAAGCCCCTTTCCTCTAAAGACCCAACCCCCTGTATGGTTCTTGATACTGTTTGTAGCGATAGCCCTGGTAGGGGTTGTGCACAACGATGTCCTTGATGCCGTGGGCGGTTTTTGCATAGAAGAAGTCAAAGGTGTCGTGGGGTGCCGGCAAATGGCAGTCCATACAGTCGGCCACGAATCCCTGGCCGTTGTTGACATGCGTGGAGGTCTTCCAGGTGTTGTAAGCGAAGCGGATCTCGTGGCACCATGCGCAGAACTGGGGGGTGGAGGTCCTCACCATGGTGTAGTAGAAGAGGCTGAAGATGGGGAAGGTGACGGCCATGCCGAAGGCCATGGTGAGGGCCGGTTTGATCAACCTCTTCCACAACGGCGGTCTGTGCCTGAAGGAAAAGCTGGATCGTCTCATGGGGCCACCTCAAGAGGGGTTGAGAGATCCATATCCGTGCGGGGCATGACAGCCACGGCTGTGGTAGGGTGACGCCCCAGAATAGGCATGACGCGTTCTTACATTTCTTTCAGATAGACGCTTTCGTACAGCTCTTCGAGCCGCGCCAGATGACCCTCTTCGTCCTGGGCGAGTCGCTTGAACATCTCCGCCATGGGAGCGCCGCCACAGCTTTCCGCCGTCTTGCTGTAGAAATCCACGGCGCGCTTCTCTTCGTGAATAGCATGGAGAAAGACATCCTGCTCCGTGGATTCCTTTCCGAGGGGCCTGTCCTCGAAGAGCAAAGTGAACTTCATGCTGGGGCCTTCGTTCGCGCCGCTGTCATGGAGGAGCACCTTCTCCTCAAAGAAGGCCTTTTCAAGGGTGTACTTATGTCTGAGCTCGTCCAAGGCCAAATCTTTCAGCAGGTCTTTGGCCAGGGGATCTTTGGCCATAAAGTAGGCCTCCCTGTATTCCTCAAAGCTCTTCCTCTCCATCTCGATTGCCTTCTCCAGCGCCACCTCCCTGGTATAGCAAACCTCTTCCATCTGTCCCACAAGCCTCCTTTTCCCCGTTCTTGATTCCTTTCCCTTTTAACCCATCTCCTAACCCTTTGACAAGCTCTCTTCCTCACGCGTCCGGTATTTGTGAACGGCTTTATGGGATATGACGCTGCTGGTCTCGTGTCCCATAAATACCTGTACAATTGCCGGGTACTTGAGGGTCCGCCCTGGGGGTGGTCTCTCAGGGACACGATTCCATTCAATCCCGCGGGGTAGGTTCAGCATATCTCTTGAGGCCGACGATCGTTGTCCCCCAACCTGAAGGCCCCGGATCCAGGGAGAAACTCAACACCAGGGGATGCCTCGACAGCAGGGAGTGAACCGTTCTTCGGAGTGTGCCCTTTCCCTTTCCGTGGATGATCCGCACGTCGCATATCCCCTTCTCGGAGCATGCCCACAGGTATTCCTCCACTACGGAGGCCGCATCCTGGGGCCGAAAGGCGTGGAGATCCAGGCAGCCGTCGATGGGCAGGCCGAATTCCTCCTCTTCCATGTTGAACCCGCTCACTCCTTTCTGCTATTCCCGCTTTCCCAACGGCTCCGATGTCTCAGCCCTCATTCATGCCGGGTATGCCGGGGAAGAAGCCGCTGTGACCGGGGCCCGGATCAATCGTATCGCCGGTTCCCATGCAGAGCCCACACCGGCATCCCCGGTGATTGACCTGGGGGATCAGATCCCCAGGGCGCTGGAGGAAGTCCTGGCCGTCAGATCCTCTCAAGATCCACTTCGTCCTGGAACTCCTTTTTGAGGTCATTGGCTAGCTTCTCGTAGTCCCTTTCGCTATCCAGTTCGACGACCAGATCGCGCTCATCCATGACCTTGAGATAGCCGTGTCTCCTGACCACATCCACCACCTTTTTCACATCCGTCGTCACCCAGCCTTTCATGCGCATGACCAACTCATCCCCCTTGAAGGGACGCTCGATGGTGAGATCCACCTGCCTCCTCTTTGCATCCCAGCCAATGACGGCAGGTTTCACGATGATCGGCGTGACCGGATCATGCATGGCCGCACATCGGAACCAGAGCTTTGTTCGAATCATAGGCGTTCATCTCCCCTTTTCGAAAGGCCCATCAAGCGTCTGCTTCAGCCACTCACGAATCTCCTCATTGAGCGCATACACCCCCCTTTTGTGTCCCCACTGATCCAGAAAGCGCCCTCTCAGGGGCTCGGGCACCGGAAACTTCGCCAATTCCACGGCCGCATCCGAATTGCGCCGGATGAGGTAGATCTGAGGAAGCTCATCCCATGTATTGACCACAAAATAGTGGGATACATCGTTTTTGGACCTCACAAGGTTCTTTCCATGGGTCCAGTTGTTTCCCCACTCCAGGTATAGGGTCACGGCCTCCTCAGGCGTCATGTCCCAGTTGATGTCGTTGACCAGTTGCCTGCGGTCTCGAATTTCCGCCAAATCCATCATTGCATTCTTCATCTCTCCGTCCTTGCTCCTCAGCGTATCAGACTCGACGTCCTCCCGTAAGCCGTGCCAGTGCCTCTCTATGCTTCAAACAATAACCACATTCCGAGACGACTCAAGGGAGGTTGTCGTTTTCGCGAGGATCTCGGTGACGGCACGGGGCGCTGAGGGTTTGAGTTGCATTGCCCGGGCATGTTGGGATATGGATAGGGGGCACGGTCCGGATGGCGGACCACGGAGCTCGAATGGCTTTGGGAAGCAACAGAACGAGATTGATCCTCGGGTGCCTCATAGGAGCGGCCTTTTTCTATCTGGCCGTTCGCCAGGTTGACTTCGGCCAGATGTGGAAGGCATTCAAGGAGGCCAACTACTGGTACGTGCTCCTCATCATAGGGGTCATCTTTTTCAGTCACTACTTAAGAGCCCTTCGATGGCGCTATCTCCTGGACCCCATCATTCGTCTGGACATACCCAGCCTCTTTTCCTCTCTCGTCATCGGTTACATGGCCAATGTGATCACCCCCGCCCATCTGGGTGAAGTTCTGCGCGCCTATGTTCTGGGCAAAAAGCGCGGCCTTTCCGCATCTTCGGCCTTTGCGACGATCGTGGTGGAGCGCATTCTGGACGTATTCGCCCTCCTGGGCCTGATGGTAATGGCGATTCTTCTCTATCCCTTCCCCGGCTGGGTGAAGAAGTCAGGTTACCTCATGTTGGCCGGCACACTCGCCCTTTTCTTCTTCCTGATTCTCCTGAAAACCTCCCACTCCAGGATGAGGCCTTTCCTGGACGTGATCCTCAGGCCTTTGCCCGGCGGTCTTCAGGGGAGATCGAGGGAACTCCTGGAAAGGTTCGTGGCAGGGATCGTGCCCCTGAAGTCCGGGCTGGATTATGCTACGGTGACCATTCTTTCTGTCCTGATCTGGCTCTGCTACGGCCTGGTCATTCAACTCGGCCTGATGGCCTTTGATTTCTTCTCCATCTATCACCTCCCCTGGTTGGTCAGCCTGATCGTTCTGGTCATTACCACCATAGGCGTCGTGGTCCCTTCCTCCCCCGGCTACGTGGGCACCTATCATTATCTCTGTCAGATCTCGCTAGCCATGTTCGGGGTCCCGGTCAGCCCCGCCCTCTCTTTCGCCACAGCCATCCACGCCATCCAGTTTGTGCCTATCCTGATCGCCGGTCTGATACTCTCCTACATTGAGGGCGTACAGATTTCCAAGATAAGCAAGCCCGGTTCATAGCGACGGGTGGTCTCTCTTGGTACACCTTTTCATGAAAAGGTGTACTTAGACACGGCACTATCGGGTTGCTGAAGAGCATCGTGGTCGCGGGCTCAGCGAACGGCCTTGTTGAAGTAGCCCAGATCGAGCTCTGGGCACTCCCGCCGCAGGATGTCCGCCATCTGCTTCATGCCTACGGCCCTAGAGCTCCCCTTTGGCATCTTTTCCACATAGAGCCGGGGATCGATATTGAGATTTTTCAGATGAAGGAAGTTGAGGCCGGTTTTTTGGACCAGAGCCAGGAGGGCCTCGATTTCCTCTTCCTGGTCAGTGATCCCCGGAAAGACGAGGTAGTTCACCATCGTGTAAAGGCCCATTTCTCTTGAGAGGGAGATGGATGCCACCACATCCTCAAAATCATACCCTCTCGGACGGTAATAGGCCCTGTAGAATTCCGGCCTTGCGCTGTTCAGGCTGATCCGGATGGAGTCCAGACCGGCTTCTGCAATCAGGCGGATTCGCTCAGGCCAGCTTCCGTTGGTGTTGAGATTAATGGTTCCCGTGCCTGTCTCCCTTCGGATCTGCCGGATGCTCTCGCTGATGAGCCTGTACTCCGTGAGCGGCTCCCCCTCACACCCCTGCCCGAAGCTCACGATAGCCTCTTCGGCCCGATCGAGGTGCCTCACGGCCAGGGAAACGATCTCCCTCCTCTCCGGCGTGAAGGAGATCCTCTGATGGGAAGCCTTGCAGGAATCCCCGGGCTGGAGGGAGAGGCAGCCCAGGCATCGCGCATTACATCTTCGGCTCACCGGGAGGGGCGCCTCCCACCGACTCAGGAATAGGTTCTTTGCAGCAAAGCAGTGATTCACGGTGGCGCATTGAACGAGATGTTCTGCGAGCGTTCCCATTCCGTATAAGCGCCGGTGTCTCCGGATGGCAGGGATGAGTTTGCGGTCGTCATAATGGCGAGGATCCCATTTGGGGTTGTACTCGATCTGGAAACCCGCCGCCCAGTATTGGCCGTCCAGGAATCCGACCGCGGTATATCCCCACATGGGCAAGGTGTAGGACTTTTCCCCATAGTCCACTGCAGGGAGATGGGTACGGACAAGTCCGGGTTCCAGAAAAACCGCCACACCATAGCATGGCGTATCGACACCATGGATCTCCACCTCCCGCACAACCATGGCCTCACCCGTGGCGGGATCAATACCGATCGGCGGGCAGTGGGGCAGGAAAAAGAGCTTGCTGAATTCCGGCACCGGAACGACGTCATCCCTGCCGAGGGGGCTAAACTCCCCCCCGGAAGCCCCGGCCATACGCAGAAAGGGATGGTCGTAGACCTTTCCCTCGCGGTCTGCAAACAGCATGAAGGGCACATTCTCAAGATCGTTCCGGCTCATCTCTTCCGCTAAAGGATTGCGCGTGCTATTGTGTAACCCATGCTATGCGGAGGGACCGGCAATGTCAAACCGCAACTTACCATTTGCCCTCTTTTGCTCTATGGGTATATAATCCCTATATTCCTGATCCACAAAGGATATTCTGGTCCCGGATGATCGCATGGTAACCCATATGAACGCTCACTCGGAGGGAAAGCAGTTCCGCCTGGTGAAGTACTTCGCCTGGGCGAGTTTTGTCGTTCTTGTAATCTTCAGCTTCCCCTTCTCGGTATTCATTTCCCAGAAGGCGAAGGAAACCCTGCTAAAGAGTTATGAGAACTCTGCCCTGCTCGTGGGAGAGCACCTGAACTACCAGGTCTTCCTGAATTTCGTCATCCCTGTCTTCAACCGATATGGAAAGATCAAGCTGAGCGATCAGGAGCAGTACGAGCTCATGGATCGGGTGGTGAGGAATACCATTCAGGCCTTCAAGGTGGACCTCGTCAATATCTACGACATCGGGAAAGGCGTGGTGGCTTACAGCACCGACAAGGAACTCATCGGCCGTAAGGCAAAGAAGACCGAAGGGTACACAAGGGCGTTGAGCGGGGAACTCTCCTCCGGCCTGATTGCAGGCGGCGTGGAACTCTGGGGCATGGACCTGGAATTTATGGGTGGCCAAAGAAAGCTGAGGACCTATATCCCCTTCACCGGCACCAGGCCTGTCCCGGGGAATCCGGGTCATGTGGCCGGGGTCTTCGAACTCATCCAGGATATGGGCACCCAGTATCAGTCCATCGTCCATTTCCAGTATCTCGTGTTCGCCGTCTCCATTTTGATCATGGGGCTCATCTTTCTCGCCTTGCTCCTGATCGTTCAAAAGGCGGAAAGACTCATCGAACAGAGGGCAAGGGAACAGCGGGAACTGGAGGAACAGTTGCACCAGGCCGAACGGCTCGCGGCTCTGGGGCAAATGGTGGCGGGGATATCCCATGAGATCAAGAACCCTCTCGGCATCATTCAGAGCACCGCTGAACTGATGGGCGGAATGAGCGATGCAGGCGAACCCCAAAAGAGGCTCTCCGGGGTGATCCGGGAGGAATCCGCCCGGCTCAACCGCATCGTTACCGAGTTCCTGGACTTCGCCAGGCCCCAGACGCCTAATCTCATGGAGTGCCGCATGGAAGAAATCATCCAGAAAAATCTCACCTTTCTCGGCCCTGAGCTGGAGAAAAAGGGAATCGCGGTGACACACAACCTGGAAGGGAGATCCTTCACGCTCACCGCGGATCATGACCTCCTCTACAGGGCCTTCCTGAACATCTTTCTCAACTCCATCCAGGCCATGGAGGGAGGGGGCCGGCTCAGCGTTTCCATTCGAGGGGAAAAGGAGTCGTGGATTGTGGACATTGAAGACACGGGCTCCGGAATCAGCAGAGACAACCTCAAGAGGATATTCAACCCTTTTTTCACTACCAAGGAGAAGGGAACAGGGCTCGGCCTCTCCATCGTGCGCAAGATCATTGAGGGACACAGGGGGAGTATGGCCATTGAGAGTTCGGAAGGACAGGGGACCAGGGTGAAGATCCAGCTCTCGAGGGAAGCCCAAGGGTAGTTCAAGGCAGACATCAGGAACAGAAGGCTTTTTTGATATGGAGACTTTGCTGATCGTAGACGACGAAAAGAACTATCTGGTCGTGCTGGAGGCATTGCTGGGCCCGGAGGGTTATGAGATCGTGACGGCAGACAGCGCCCGTGCAGCACTCCGTCTTATCAAAGAGGGAGATATCGATCTCGTTCTCACGGACATGAAGATGCCCGGCATGAGCGGCATGGAACTCCTGGAGGAGGCAAAAAAGGTCAAACCCGAAGTTCCGGTCATCATGATGACCGCTTACGGAACCATTGAGATGGCGGTCGAGGCCATGAAGAAGAGGGCCTTCGACTATATCACTAAACCTTTTCAGAACGAGGAACTCAAGCTCACCATCCGTAAGGCCCTTGAGAACTACAGGCTCCTCAAAGAGAACAGGCTCCTCACCCAGGCCCTTTCGGATCGCTATAAGTACGGAAACATTATCGGCAAAAGCAAGCCCATGATTGAGATCTACGACCTCATCGACAAGGTGGCCCAATCCAAGGCATCGGTTCTTATTACGGGTCCGTCCGGAACAGGAAAGGAACTCATCGCCAAGGCCATCCACTACAACAGTCCCAGAAAGGAGCGGCCTTTTATCTCCGTCAACTGCGGCGCCCTCACGGAGACCCTTCTTGAAAGTGAGCTTTTCGGTCACGAGAGGGGTGCCTTCACGGGCGCAGTGGCGCTGAAAAAGGGTCGATTCGAACTGGCCGATGAGGGGACCCTCTTTCTGGACGAGGTGGGCGAAATGCCGCCCCCGCTCCAGGTCAAGCTCCTCAGGGTGCTTCAGGAAATGGAATTCGAGAGGGTGGGCGGCACCAAGACCATCACGGTAGACGTGAGGGTCCTCTCGGCCTCCAACAGGAACCTCAAGGAGGACGTGGCAAATGGACTCTTCAGGGAAGACCTCTATTACCGCCTCAATGTCATCCACCTGGAGGTGCCGCCCCTGAAGGAGAGGATCGAGGACATCAGGTTACTGGTCAACCACTTCACTGGTAAGTATCGGAAGGATCAGGGAAAGGAAAAGATCGAACTGAGCCCCGAAGCCTGGAAGGCCATCTACAACTATAGCTGGCCGGGCAATGTGAGGGAACTGGAAAACGTGATCGAAAGGGCGGTGGTCCTCAACTCCAACGGAGTCATCGTAGAGGGGGATCTCCCTGCGGAGATCCTGCGCAAGGAAGAAGAATTTGACATAGAGAAATTCATTGCCCACAACGCCCCACTCCAGGACACACTTGAAAATATTGAAGAACAAATGATAAGGAGGGCACTTGCCTACTGCAACGACGTGCAATCCCAAGCTGCCGACATGCTCGGCATAAGCCGACATGTCATGCACTACAAACTGAAAAAGTACGGGATCTCCTGAAGTGGCGTTGAAATATTTTAACGCAATTTTTCCAAAGCATTTCAGCATATTAAGAACGATTACCCGCAGCGTGCCTGTTTTGGGGTTAAAATATTTGAACCAATTAATTTCCAATAATTACACTATTTTAGGTAGAGCACGGAGAAAAGGCCCTGCTCAGGAAGTTAAAATTTTTTAACATTCTCCGATGACTCCGTATCATTGAGGCGTGTGTCCGAAATAAATAAAACATGTAATATCAAAATGTTATAGACTTTTGCGGTCGGGGTGCCAAAATTGGCAAGGATATTGCTAATAATGGGGTCAGAAAGCGAACATACTCTTTCCTCCTAAAAAAGAAACCGACCTTTGCTCCCGGGGTCGGTTTCTTTTTTCTATGCTAATAGCCCAGTCTGCGAAGCGCCCTTGGATCTCTGCTCCAGTTTTTCTCCACACGGACCGTGAGTTCCAGATAAATTCTTCCCCCTAATACCCGCTCAAGGTCCACCCGGGCTGATCGCCCTATGGCCTTGATCATTGCCCCCCCTTCACCGATCAGGATCCTCTTCTGAGAAAAAGTCTCCACGTGGATCACGGCCGAAACAACGAGAAGATTCTTCTCGGGCCTCTCATTCATCCCTTCCACGGTCACTGCCGTGGAATAGGGAAGTTCATCCCTGGTATGGTAATAGATCTTCTCCCGTATGATCTCGGATACGTGAAAGGCCTCGCTCTGGTCGGTCCCCATATCAGGTGGGAAGAATGCAGGTCCTGGCCGCAACCTCGCCTTCAGCTCTTTCAACAGGACTTCCACACCATCCCCTCTGAGGGCACTGATCGGGATCATGGTCTCAAAGGGGTGAAGCTTCCGGTATGTGTCCATGATGGGAAGCAGATTCTGTCTGGGGCCCAAATCGATCTTATTGATGAGCAACAGGGAGGGCTTTGCGGCCGACTTCAGATTGCCGAGAACAAGCGATATCTCTTGATCGTGAGGACGGCCCATCTCGATCATTACGAGGACGACATCCACCTCCTTCAAGGCAGCGAGAGCGGAGGCGACCATGCTCCTGTGAAGGGAAGTATGGGGCTTGTGAATGCCGGGGGTATCCAGGAAAACCATTTGATAACCGTCACCGTGAAGCACCCCGAGGATTCGATTGCGGGTGGTCTGGGGTTTCGGCGTCACGATGGCGGTTTTCGCGCCAAGGATCTTGTTCAACAAAGTGGATTTCCCCACGTTCGGTGGCCCGACAATGGCGATGAACCCCGAGAGAAAGGTCATAGTCTCTCGACCTCGATTTCACCCGGCCCTAGGGTTTTGACAGGGCTGAGTTCCTCGATCCTGGCCCCTGTCTTCTCTTCAATCAGCCGCAACCCGGAATTCCTGTGACCCCTCAAAAGGGACGCCTCCTTCCAGTGGACCTTCAGTCTGATTCTTTTCGCCTCGCCGGGCTTCGGCAGGCATGGTGCGATCCTTCTGTGGTAAATTTCTGATCTTACGAGGAATCCAAAGGCTTCGTGCCAGGGGCCAGCCGCAATCGCACCCTGTTCACGAAGCGACGGTGAAGACATGAGGCCGATCCGGATCACAGGTATACCTGCGCCTTCCAGGGCCATGCAGCCTTCCCGGCAGATTCGGACCGCCACATCCAGGGATAGAGGCCGGTATCGACCGCACAGGTACCACGCCTCCAGCTCCGTCCCCCGAATGACCAAGGCAGGGTACAACCTCACCATATCAGGGTGGAGATCGATGACCTGGCTGATGGTACTCATGAATACGGTCTCCGTGTCGCCCGGCAGACCCGGCATCAGTTGTAGGCCGACCCTGAAGCCGTATTTCCTCAGGAGGCGGAACGCCCTGATCGTATCCCCTGCCGTATGGCCTCGCCGGGACATCTCCAGCACCCTATTGTCCATGGACTGGGCCCCCAGTTCAACTGTGGAAACCCCCAGGTGTTTCATGCGATCCAGTTGCTTCTCGTTTACTGCGTCGGGACGGGTCGACACACGTACTGACCTGAAATAGCCCTTGTGAATGTAGGGTGTCACAGCCCCAAGGAGTTCCTCCATCTTTTCTGCCGGCAGTCTCGTGAAGGTACCTCCGTAAAAGGCCACCTCCGGTTCGGTGGCGCGATGGAATCCCTGAGAGCGGATGGCAATCTCGATGATCTCCTGCACCATCCGGCCGCTCACGGGTCGAGTCCGCTGGCCGGTGATCTCCTCCTGCTGGCAGAAGATACAACGATGAGGACAGCCCTGATTGGGGATGAAGATGGGGATGATCAGTGGCCTTCTGGGTCTCTGGTCAGGCAATCAAAAGCCTCCCTTGCCGCCTTTTGCTCGGCCTCCTTCTTGTTCCTGCCCTCGGCCTCTGCAAGCACCACCCCGCGAAGATGGATGGCTATTCGAAAGGTCTTGTCGTGGGAGGGCCCGCTCTCATGGACGAGAACGTAGACGGGCCTTGTCTTGAATACCTCCTGGGTGTATTCTTGGAGCAGGCTCTTGTAATCCTCCATTGCCTCCCCCGTGTCCAGTCTCAGGAAGAGGGGTTGCAGGAGATCCCGGATGATCAACCTGGTTCTCTCGTACCCTGCGTCAAGATAGACCGCCCCGAAAAGGGCCTCCAGGGTGTCGGCAAGGATGGACGGCTTGTTTCTTCCCCCACCCAACTCCTCTCCCCTGCCCAAGAGGAGGAAATCCCCCAGGTCCAGATCCCTTGCGACCTGGGAGAGCCCCTTTTCGTTGACCACAGATGCCCTGTATTTGGAGAGCTCTCCTTCCTTGGCTCCATGGAAAAGATCCATAAGGATATGGCTCACGGCGAGATCCAGCACCGCATCTCCCAGGAACTCGAGACGCTCATTGTCTCTCAAGCCCGCCTCGGCCTGTTCGTTCACGTAGGAGGCGTGCCTCAAGGCCTCTTCCAGAAGTTCGGGCTGGCTGAAGGAGTATCCCAGTCGCCCACTGAGTGTTGAAAGTTCTTTCCTCTCAGGATCGGGGAGCATTTCCATGGGCAACACCATTCGATTATGAGATGGGACCGTCGTCACTATAGGTGGGCCGGAGCGCTCAAGTCAAGAGAATCCATTTTCTTGTTTTTGCTTGTCTTTTTAGAGTGGGGGCCGTATATTTCTCCCAATGAAGAAGAGACATCATAGGAAAAGACCGACCGATATTCTCTCTTTGTCGTCTGAGGAGGAGGGTCGCCTTCGTTCTTTGCTGGAGGATCTGCCCCATATCGAGCCCGCGGCAATCAAAGGGCACCTATCGAGCCCGCGATTGGCGCAGGCCTTTCTGGATAGGGTTCCCCTGAGAGGGACTGAGATGGTGAATATCGTGCTGGCCCTGAAACAGACCTTCGGCGAAAAGGATGTGCAAAAAGCGGCGAAAAGGGCGCTCTTTCGTCTCAAACAACATGGCGTTCCAGTGCCGGATGAAGACACAAATGGGCATCCGGGATTCCTCCCGAGAACGCCTGCGGAGGCACCATCACCCAGTGCCTTCATAGGCCCGCTGGACGGCTTTGGCAACCGGGCCGTATTCCTCCTGATCCCTCAGGTTCCCACAGACGTGGATCTTGGCATGGGCGTGGTAAGCGACCAGAAGGGATTCGTCGAGTTTGCCTACGGCCGCTTCAGCAAGAAGCGTGCGAGAGAGATGAAGGAGCTTTTTTTCGAGCAGGTTCTTCACATGGTGGAGACCCCCCTCTCCCATGTGGCCACCGTGCTGGAATCTTCATACGGAGAGAACAAATCAGCGGACGACCGTGCAACCGGCGAATATCTGAGGTTGAGGCCATGGCTCATGGAAAAGGTCCATCTGTTGAGCCGCCCCCCTGTCTACGAGGTCATCCCTGCGGAAACCCTGGATGGGGAAGCGCCGGCGGAGTCGCAGGTGGAAAGACTGCTTGACCACGACTGGATGAGGACATGGATCATCGACCCCCAGGAAATCGGCCCTTTGGCGGAAGAGATCGTTAAGGTGGAGGAAAGTCCGATCCTGGTTTCAAAGGAACAGAGGGCGAATCGTGTCCAAGACCTCAAGGAAGACCATCTGCACAGGATCTTTTCCGAGGAGCGGAGAAGGCTCCTCAAGGGCCGGTTGGAGGAAACGGCCTATCTGCTTCATAAAGTCGGGGAGGAGCCCCTCGCCCGGATCGCCCTGGATGCCGCACTGACCCTGGACAGGGAGGAGTACTCCTTCCGGGTCAACCCCTTTTTGAGACAGATGGTCGAGCGCAGTCTTGCCTATTACCTGGACTCGACGGAGAAAGAGGGCGACCGGGCAGGGTCACCAGGTGCCGGCAACGGGGACGGAAGGCTCATTCTGCCCTAATCCATGGCTCTTCGCCACCCTCCGCCCCCGCGTTGTGCGGGATACAGCCGCCATCCTTGATGACACGATCTGAGACCTTCCCGCTCCCTCCAATTGCCCACAACCTTTTGGTGTTCGATATGAATTGGGGCCGCGCCCCGGGATGGGGGAAAATGCGCTTCCTCAGTTAGATCAGTTTGACAAAGTTTTATTTTATGTATTAATTTAGGGATACCTAATTTTGGGGTGAATCCATGATACCCAGGACCAAGATCACCTCCAAAATGGAGGACTACCTCACCACAATCCACCATCTTTGCGAGGAGGATGGGGTAGCTCGGGTCAAGGGTATTGCCGAGCGGATCAAGGTGACCAACGCCAGCGTGGTGGGCGCCCTCAAGAACCTCAAACGGAGAGGTCTCGTTCAACAGGAACGGTACGGGTATGTTCGCCTTACGGAACATGGCCAGAGAGTCGCATCTTCCGTGATTCATCGTCATGAGGTCCTGTCAAACTTCTTCGAGGGGATCCTGGATCTGGACGCTGAGATCGCCGGACGCGACGCCTGCAAGATCGAGCATGCCGTGAGCCCCGAGACGGTTCGGCGAATAAAGGCCTTGAGCGAATTCATTCAAAAGCGACCCAAAGGAAAGTCGGGTTGGAAAAAGGAGTTCTCACGCTTCTGCGGGGAATTCGAGGATGGGAAGGCGAAATGATCACCACACTGAAAGAACTCAAGAATGGTAGTATTGCGGTTGTGAAAGACATCCAGGGGGGCCGTGCACTTCACCATCGTCTGGGACGCCTCGGCGTTCATCCCTCGGACAAGATCCGGGTGGTCCGAAACGGCTTCTTCGGGGGTCCTGTCCTGATCGAGGTCCATGGCACGGAAGTGGGCATAGGTCAGGGCATGGCCGAAAGGATCGTGGTGGAGACGGAAGGCCCATGATCAGGATTGCCCTCATAGGCCAACCCAACTGTGGGAAGAGCACGCTTTTCAACAGCGTAGCCGGATACAAGACCGCTGTCTCCAACTTCCCGGGAACCACCATCGCGTACACATGCAGCGATGTATGCGTCGAAACGGAGAGTTTCGAGCTAGTGGACCTGCCCGGGATCTATTCCCTCTCCTCCCCGGAGCAGGAGGAAAGGCTGGCGAGGGATTACCTTCTGAAACAGAAGCCGGATGCCGTGATCAACATCCTGGATGCCTCTGTGCTCTCCCGCAGCCTGGAACTGACCCTGGAACTCCTGGACCTCCAGATTCCCTTCGTGGTCTGTCTGAACATGATGGATGAGGCGAAACGGAAGGGGATTCAGATCGATGTGGATCATCTTTCCGAGGATCTCGGCGTCGCCGTCATCCCCACCATCGCCTCCCGGGGATTGGGCGTTCCGGAACTCTTCCGGGCCTCCCTGGAGGCGGCCAAAACCGGGAGGAGGGGCAAGACCTTTTTCCTGAGCCGGGATGTGGAGGTCAAGGTTTCACAACTATCCTCCCTGCTGGAAAGGACAGGTGGGAAACTGGGGGTGCCCCCGCGACTTCTCGCCCTCCAGCTGCTCGAAGAAGACAGGGAATTCGAAGGCCACCTCCAGGACCGGGACTCGAGAATTCTCCCTGAGGTGGAACGCTTTCGCAGTCTGATCTCCGACTCCCACGGAAGGCCGTCCTATATGGTGATTTCGTCGGAGAGGCACTCCCTGGCCATGAACCTCTTCGAGCATGTAGCCCAGGTAAAGCCGACCGTAAAGAAGACACTTCGGGACTATGTCGACAAGTACATCATGCACCCCTACCTGGGTTATCTGATCCTGGGTCTGGTCCTTCTCCTGTTCTTCACCGTGGTTTTCACCTTCGGCAAGTATACAGAGACACCGCTTCTCGGATGGTTTGAGGGACTCGGTTCCTTTCTGAAGGAGAACCTGAATCAGGCATCCCTGCTCTTTACGGTCCTGAAGGGATTGATCGAGGGGTTTTCCGGCGGCATAGGAATCGTGCTCCCCTATTTGATCCCCTTCCTCCTTTGCTTGTCCCTCCTGGAAGATTTGGGCTATCTCCCGCGGGCCGCCTTTCTCATGGATTCCATCATGCACCGAATCGGGCTGCACGGGAAATCCATCATTCCTTTTGTGCTGGGCTACGGATGCAATGTCCCCTCCATCATGGGTGTGCGGATCCTGGAAACGGCACGGGATCGATTCATTACGGCCGTGCTCTCCACGTTCATCCCCTGTGCCGCCCGCACCACCATCATCTTCGCGCTCGTGGCCTTCTACCTGGGACCGATCCACGCCGCACTGCTTTATGTCCTCAACCTGGTGGTGATTGCCATCGCCGGAAAGATCCTCTCCCACTTCATGCCCGAGATCACACCGGGCATGATCCTGGAGATCCCCAGTTACAAGGTTCCGGGCGTGCGGGCTGTGGTCAACAAGATCTGGTTTCGCCTCAGGGAATTCATCGTGATCGCCTGGCCCCTGCTCATCGCGGGCAGCCTGATCCTGAGCCTGCTGGAATACCTGGGTCTTTCCGGGTTGGTCAACGATCTGCTCTCGCCCTTTACGCAGGGACTCCTGGGTCTTCCAAGGGAAGTTGGGATCACCCTCATCTTCGGCATCCTCCGCAAGGAGCTCACCATCATCATGCTGGTGCAGGCCCTGGGGACCAGCGATTTCGCGGCTGTCATGACCCATGAACAGATGTTCGTGTTTACCGTGTTCACCCTCTTCTACGTTCCCTGTCTGGCCACCCTCGGCATGCTCCGTTCCGTGATCGGTACCAAGGGCATGGTCTTTACGCTCCTATTGAATACGGCTGTGGGGACCTTGATCGCCCTCATTGCACGAGGCTTCTTCTTGTTTCTCTGACAGGTTGCTGAAATGGGCCGTGAGGGTGGAGATGAAGTCCCGACCGTGCTATGATTTCTCTATTGTAAACGACAAAAAGGGAGGTCAACCATGCCCAGCACGGTAAGGATTAAGACAGGTTCCAGGATAGACATGGTGGATATCACCCCCATGGTGCAGAAGGAGGTGTCCAGGAGTGGGGTGACGGAAGGGACGTGCACGGTCTATGTCCCGCACACCACCGCAGGGGTAACCATCAACGAGGGCGCGGACCCTGCCGTCTGCCAGGATATCCTGGCCAAGCTGAACGAACTGGTGCCGCCCCACGCCGGTTACCGCCACATGGAGGGGAATGCGGACAGCCACATCAAGGCATCCCTCATGGGGAGTTCCGTTTCGGTCATTGTGGAAAACGGCCGCATGGTACTCGGCACCTGGCAGAAGATCTTCTTCTGTGAGTTCGACGGCCCTCGGTCCCGAGAGGTCTACGTGCACATCTAATCCGGGGCTTTGACACCATGATTGCATGATGTTAAGATACAGCCAGATTGCGAACGGAGGGGACGTGATGAAACGCACCCAGGTCCAGCTCGATGAAGAGGACTACGAGGTCTTGCGGCGCAAGGCCTTTCTTGAAAAGAAGTCAATCTCCGGGCTCATCCGGGAAATCGTCAGGAAGGAAATAACACACGGGGGGGTAAGAGGGCTCTCCTCCATCAAAGACTTCCGTTTCATCGGATCGGGGAGATCCAGTCAGGGCAAACTTAGGCCGGCGTCTGTACATCATGACGAGGCACTGGAGGAGGCGATCCGGAAATGATCTTCCTGGACACCTCGGCAATCTATGCCATGGCCGACAAATCCGATCCGAACCACGCGGCTGCCTGCCAGAAATTCGACTTTGCCTTGGAGAAGGGGGAACGGTTTGTTACGCACAACCACGTGTTGGTCGAAAGTGTGGCCCTTCTTCAGTCCAGGCTCGGGTTGCAGGTGGCCCTGCTGTTTTTGGAGGAGGCGAAGGCTTTTGAGATAGAGTGGGTGGACGAGGCACTGCACGAGGAAGCCCGGAGCGAGCTTGAAAGAATTGGCAAGCGGCAAGTCAGCTTTGTGGATTGCCTCAGCTTCGTCGTCATGAAACGAAAAGGAGTTGAGACCGCCCTGGCCTTTGACCCGGACTTCGCGGAACAGGGCTTCTCCCTCCGCTGAGCCTTTCCACTCGCCAAGAGGCTGACCATACCGCGAAAAGATAGCACAGTAATGTAACGTTGCGGGGAAGAGATGCGACAACAGGTCATAATCGAGAACCCGGTCATCAACTCCCCCTTTGAAGAACCCCAGAGACACTTCCGCTTCGCAGAAGACGGCATCACCGACGAAATTGTTGAAGCCCGCCGGATCAGCGCCTATTTTGTGCCCATCCCGCCCCCCAAGAAGAAGAACAAACAAATCGTTCTTTTCACCCAGTGGACCCAGGATAGAGTCGAGGAGAACAAGTTCATCAATCGTGTCCGTGAGGCTGTCGCCAGGTGGCGCAGGGGCAGGTATGTGGATATCACCAAGACAACCGCCAGGGGCTGCTGGAATACTGGAAGGACCCCGCCAGAGAGCGGAAGCTCTTCTTCTGTCAGATCGAGGCCATGGAAACCGTTGTCTACATCACGGAAGTGGCCAGGAAGTATGATCCCTGGAATGCCAAAAATGCCTTACGCAAATCCTTGTGAGACGCCTTTTCTGAGTCATGGTCTTCTGATGAGAATGGATGAGATCACGGGGTTCAATGTCCGTACAAGGTATCCTGATTTCAAGATGCGATTTTTCAAAAAGGCGATCCGCGAATTTGCAGAGGAACGTCTCGGAAGGATAAAGGAGTTCCGGAAATGGCTGATGGAAAAGATAGAAAGATAGTTCATGAGATCATCAGTAGATATGTGGAACGGATGAGAGAGCAGAACTTGGATATCTGGCGACTCTACCTCTATGGCTCCTATGCAAAAGAAACCCACCACGAGGACAGCGACATTGATCTGACGGTTTTCTTTAACAAGGATGACATCGCCTGCTGGTTCATCGACACGGACTGCAATGGGGAGAGCTTCTTTGTACGCCATGCATACTTCACCGGCGCGGACCGGCCCTATGAGAAACTGAAAAGGGCGCTTCGGGCTGAGGTAGAGGAAGGCGCATGGGCATCCCTTTACAGCACCAGAAGCTTACCCTTTGACCCGCCCACGACCGGCAAGATCGCCGTCAAGGTGATCAACCATTACGGAGACGAGGTCCTGAAGGTGTACGAGATCCGCAGAACTTGAATGACAATCGTCCTGACGGAACAGGTGACTTGTGCTACAATAGAGTGCGACAAGAAAGGGCATCTGAAGGCATGAAGCCTGTGTCATTGAGAAGCGAGAGGTAATGGAGATGGAGATTCGACACTACAAGTTCGACAGGATCACCATTGATCCTGACAAGTGTTTCGGGAAGCCCTGTATTCGAGGCTTGCGAATGCCGGTCTCTTCCATCTTGAGCTACCTGAGTTCGGGGATGACTATGGACCAAATACTGGAGGAATGGCCTGAGCTTGAACGTGAGGATATTCACCAGGCGCTGGCCTATGCAGCCTCAGCAATGGAAGAAAGAATAATCCCCCTTCAAGAGGCTGCCGCATAGTGGATTTCCTGCTGAACATGAATGTGCCCCGCGGACTTGCAAAGCGTCTTTCAGCGATTGGCCATCGGGGCCGTCATGCGGGAGATCTGGGACTCCATCAGGCAACGGATACGGAGATCGTTGCTCTGGCCAAATCAACCGGGGAGGTTATCATCACGCACGATCTAGACTACGGAACCCTTCTTGCCTTTTCTGGCGAAGCGTCTCCATCCGTGATCATATTCCGACTCCGCAATACCATCATAGAACACCTGTTTACACAGATAAGGGGTGCATGGCCTGATATCGAAACGCCTCTAAAGACAGGGGCGATTGTTCTCATCGAAGAAGCCGTAGTGCGTATCCGCAGATTGCCAATCAGCAGATGACATAAGCAGTGTTGCGAGCACTTGACCATTATTCCGGTTTCGGTATATGTGGACTGGATATGGGCAACCGCATTCGAAGACACTCCGATCCTTTTCAGTGCCGGATCGCCCTCACCGTAGATGATTGGCTGGAGGCGTATAGCGCCCATGGCGGGAGCGAAATATGGCTGGATCTGGGTTGCGGCAAGGGAGAGATGCTCGCCGCACTGGCAGAACTCCATCCCGACATCTTTTTCATGGGAATCGATGTGCGCAAGAAGATCGCTGAGCGGTTCTTTCCCGGATATGGACATCTCCCCAACCTTCTACTGCTCCACGGGAATGTAAACGCCTCGATCCCCTCCATGATGGACCGATGGAAGACCCAAAGGGTGTTCATCCACTTTCCCGACCCCTATGACCACAAGCGGCGTTACACGAAAAGGCAAATGGTGGATGAGCGCCTGGTGGAGGGGCTCTGCGACATTCTCGCGCAAGGGGGTGTCACATCCATCAGAACGGACAACCGGAGGCTTTTTGAACACATGGATAACCTGTTTTCCCTTCGCATGGAGCCGGTTCCACCCTCAGCGGAAACGCCCCTGGAGCAGGCGGTCCTGACCGAGTGGGAAAATGAATGCGTGAAGAAATCAATACCGGTCTATTCGAGGGAATACCGGCTGGAATTGGGATCGTAGCTTACTGAAAAACACCTCGGTCGCAGGCTGCGGAAAAGCGTTCAGATACAAGGCGCCCGAAATCCTGAGGAG
>JAFGPH010000427.1 GCA_016926135.1 Deltaproteobacteria bacterium | reverse complement strand
CAAGATGAACTCCGAGGATTTCCTGGAAGGGGGGCTGTCGCTGGAGGACTCGGTCAGGGTGGGAGGCCTGATCGAGGAGGGAGGGATTGATGCCATCGAACTGAGCGGGGGGACACTTGTCTCCGGGAAGCTCATTCCGTCCAGGGCCGGGATCAAGAGCGAGGAAAGGGAGGCCTATTTCAGGGGTGCGGCGGGGGCCTTCAAGGAGGCGCTGCGCATTCCCCTGATCCTGGTGGGCGGCATCCGTTCCTTTTCCGTGGCCGATCGGCTGGTGGAGGATGGAGTCGCTGATTACATTTCCATGAGCCGGCCTTTTATCCGTGAGCCTCACCTGGTGAAACGCTGGGCAGAGGGCGATCTGCGCAAGGCTGCATGCCTTTCGGACAACCAGTGTTTCGGCCCGGCCATGGCCGGGCAGGGGGTCGCCTGCGTGGTGGAGAAGCAGGAAAGAGAAAAGAAAGGGGCAAGATGATAAGGTCCGTCGGGAAGACCAAGGCTTTTCAGTTTGTCTGGAGGGACATCTGGAGGATCCGCCAGCAAGACCTTCCCCGTTCCAAGTCGGTTCTGATCAGGGTACTGAGAGTCATCGTCCTCTCCTTTCGGGGGGTTGCCGAAGACCAGTGTGCCTTGCGGGCCTCGGCCCTGACTTTCTATTCCCTCCTTTCCGTGGTGCCTGTCCTGGCCATGCTCTTTGCCATTGCAAAGGGGTTCGGTTTTCAGAAGGCCCTTGAGAGGAACTTGCTCCAGCAGCTCGAGGGCCAGGAGGAGGTGATATCCAAGATTCTGGGTTTTTCTCAAGCCTTCCTGGACACCGTCACCGGTGGATGGGTGGCCGGCATAGGCCTGGTTCTCCTTCTCTACACGATCATCAAGATCCTCTCCCATATCGAAAACGCCTTCAACGATATCTGGGGTGTCAGGAAAGGGAGGAGTCTTGGGAGGAAGATCAGCGACTATCTCTCCCTCATGCTGATCTGTCCGATCATCTTCCTGCTTTCCAGTTCCATGACCGTTTCGATCACGAGCGGGGTCAAGTTTGTGCTGGCCAAGATCGCTTTGCTTGGCCCCTTGGGTCCCGTCATATTTCTTTTGCTCAAGATCCTGCCTTACTGCGTTCTGTGGTTTCTTTTCACCTTCATTTACATCGCCCTTCCCAATACAAAGGTGCGCCTCCTGTCGGGTGCGCTGGGCGGGATCATTGCCGGGACCATGTACCAGGTGTTTCAGTGGGGCTACATCAATTTCCAGATCGGGGTGGCGAAATACAATGCGATCTACGGGAGTTTCGCGGCCCTGCCTCTCTTTTTCATCTGGCTTCAGGTGAGTTGGCTCATTGTGCTCTTCGGCGCCGAAATCTGCTTTGCCCACCAGAATGTGGAGACCTTTGAATTCGAGCAGGATTGCCTGAGCGTGAGCCACGCCTTCAAGCGGCTCCTTTCCCTGCGCACGCTCCATCTCATGATCCGTCGTTTTTCGGCCGGGGAAGAGCCCCTGGACGCATCCGGAATTTCCCAGGAGCTCGAAATGCCCATCCGTCTCGCTCGCCAGATCCTGTACGATCTCACGGCAGCGAACCTGGTTTCGGAGGTGAGGGGGTACGATGACAAGGTGTGCGGTTTCCATCCGGCCCGGGATCCTGAAATCCTGACGGTGAAGTACATCGTCGATGCCCTCGAGGAAAACGGGAGCAACAGCATCCCGGTAGCCCCTTCCGCGGAATTGCAGCGACTTGCAGAGACCCTGGAGAGCTTCGGAGAGTGTATCGAGAGATCTCCCGCCAACAAACCCCTGAAGGATATCTGAGAAGCGTCAAAACCCCGACAGAGCGCCTGAAGTCATGACATGCCCTGAATGTCGGGCCGATGGGGCACATTCCGGCAACTCTTTGATTTGAAATAACAAAAAGTGTCTTGGGTGTCTGCGGGCCGCTTTGGCACGACCATCGCATATTCATCGTGTCGATCACTTCCGTGGATTCGCCAGCGCTCCTTTTCCCTCAAGTTCCGGGACAAGGTGTCGATGAGAGGGTAGACAGGGATCGGGAGTGATCTCATTCTTGGCCGGTGTGATTCCGGGCACCCCGCGAAGGTGGGTTGCGGGCAGCGGGAGTGAGTCAAACCCAAAGCGAGGAGGTTGTAAAGTCATGAGAGAGGCGGCTGTGAGAGAGGCAGAGACGAGCTATGTTGTCGGGATAAAGGAAGGTAAGTACCTGACCTTCAGTCTTGACAATGAGCAGTATGGGATCGGGATCCTCAAGATCAAGGAGATCATCGGAATGATCCCCATCACCCCGGTGCCCAGGACGCCCGAATATGTGAAGGGAGTGATCAACCTCCGGGGAAAGGTCATCCCCGTGATCGACCTGAGACAGAGGTTCGGCATGGGTGTCGTGGATTACACGGACCGCACCTGCATTATCGTGGTCGAGATCGAAGGGAACTCCGGTACGGTGATGATGGGGATCCTGGTGGATTCGGTGTCCGAGGTTCTCAACATCAAGGGAGAAGAGATCGAAGAAACCCCGACCTTCGGTGGAAAGGTGGACATCGACTACATCCTGGGGATGGCCAAGATGGACGGGGGTGTCAAGATCCTCCTGGATATTGACCAGGTTCTCAGCGCCGGCGAAGTGAAGGAACTGGAGAGGGTGCACTGAGGGCCGGGAAGTTTTCTCCATGAACCGGTACTCACAGACCGCCTCGTTTCGCGGAAAGCCGTTCCGAAAACCGACGTGACACCTTTTGCGCAATGACGGGGGCATTGCCCCCGGCACGATTGTTGATGATGACGTTCGCGGTCACCCCCTTGTCGGCCGCCGCCAGCATCAGTCCGGCTGTCTCCTCGACCATCCCGGGGCTCATCATGCCGTCGATTTCCCTGTCAAAGGGATGTGCCTGTGAATAGGCCTCTTCGTAACGCATTCCCTTCGGGGTCATGAGCCTCACCACACACTGCCCGCCCCTGTTCAAGAAACGCTGCCCCCCCTTCTGGAATTGGCCTTTCAGGGAGGGCAGCCAGCTCCAGTGGCTGAAGACCTGTCCGACCCCGAACCTTTCAAGCACTTCGAAATAGGGTTCTCGAAGCAAGCCTTCGGTTCTCACCTCCATGTGGTATCTGGGATCCGGTGGAATCCTCTCCAAGAAAGCTCCGACGTCCGCTGCAAAGGCCGAAGGAGAGCCCCTCTCTTTTTTGTTCAGGTATTCCTGCTCAAAGATACACGCAGTGAGCGAGTCTTCCAGAAGCTGGCTCACCGGTTCAAGGAACCGGCGTGTGAAAAGCTCCGGATTGAGATAATCCGGATTTTCCACGAATGCACCTCCCCTCCACAGCTTCCGGGCAAAAATCACCTGAGGAACCTTCAGAATCAGGCGATCCCCGGCACTCAGGTGTCTCCTGTAGCTCTGGAGCACCCGGAAGGTGCGGGTCGGTTCCAGGCGCTCGTCCAGCAAAAGGGCGTAGAAGGTGAAATCCAGTTCCAGCACGGAGAAATGCCGGAAGTACTCCTCCACGCTCTCCACAGGCAGGGTTTGTTCCTTAAAGCCTTTCCCCCCCACGGTTTTCTGCCGGGAGGTGATCCTCTTTCCAAAACGCTCCCTGGAATAGATCTGCCCCAGCCACCCCGCGTACCTGTCGCTCGCCGTCCCCATGCGGACAAGGGGATGGATGCCGCGGAAGAGGAACTCATCAGGATTGGCTCCGTGTTCTCCGTGGCTCTGTGATGAATCCCTTGATGACGCCATGAGCTAACCACCGGGAAGTGCTTGGGTCAGGGCGCGATGCGCAGCCTTTGCCCCGGTGTGAGGTGAGAATCCTGGATGCCGTTGAGCCGCCGCAGGGTGTCCAGGGGAACCCCCGTTTTCCTGGAGATATCGATCAGGGTATCTCCCGGTTTCACCGTGTAGGTACCGTCCGATTTCGGCCCGGGGGGCTGGGGCGGGGCATTGCGCCCTCTGAGGAGCTGAGTCAGTCTGGGAGCGGTGCCCGGCGGAACCTTCAGGGTATACTGTCCGACGGGAAGGTTGCGGCCGATGATATGGGGGTTGAGTTCCTTGATCATCTTGTAATCCGTCCCCAGCGCCTGGGCGACATCTGCGATATGGATGGGCGCAAGAACGTTCACGAAGACCGAGTCGCACGGAACGGGCGCGTAGAGGTGTTCCCTGCTGATGCTGTAACCGTAACGCCGGGGATCTTCCATGATCAGCTTGATGGCCGCAATCCGGTAGATGTATCTCTCGGTTTCCGGAGGAAGATCGAGCCGGTAGTAGTCGGTGACCCGCTGCTCGTTCATCTCGGTTTTCAACCGGTTCTCCCCGCAGTTGTAAGCGGCCATGGCCGGGGTCCAGGATCCGAATATCTGCCTCAGCTGGCTCAGGTAGGCGAGGGCCGCCTCGGTGGATCGCTCAAAGTCCATCCTCTCATCCATGCTGCGGTCATGGCGGAGCCCCATGCCCCGGCCGGTGGGGGCCATGAACTGCCAGTGGCCAAGGGCCCCGGCACTGGAGCGTATGTTGGAGATAAGGGAGCTCTCTGCCACGCAGAGGTACTTCAGGTCGTTCGGCATGCCCGCCTCGGCGAGCTTCTTTTCAATGTAAGGGAAATAGCGGGCTGCGCGTTTGAGCCACAGGAATACCTGGGCCCGATCCCACACCGATATGGTGAGTTCCCTGTCCAGCATCTCGCGTGCGTGGGGGCAATCCAGGGGCATGCGCTCCCCGCACAGGGTGAGCGACTTGGGCAGGGGAACAGGTTGCATGACAGAGGTGAACGCCTTGTCTGCGCCAAAGCCAGAGTTCGGAAAAAAGCCTGCGAGGCTTCCAAGGCTCAGGAGAAGAACCGCCGCCAAGAGGAATCGGGGAGTGTCCATGTCCTTTTCTTCATGACCTCCGTCTGTTCGACAAAATGGAGACTTATCCTCCTGAAATCCTACCCCACCAAGTCGCAGGTGGTCAAGTAGGAGGAGGCTCAAATCCGCCGTTTCAGGTATGATGGTGGATCGGGGATGGAAAGGGGTTGAGCTTTTGTGTGGCTTGTCCTATCTTACACTCGTTCAAGGAGAAACGCCGGGGAGGGCAGAGGATATGGGCGGTGAGGGAAACATGTCGGCATTGAGGGTGGATCTCACGGGGGAGAGTGAACCCAGGTTTTCGGCCCCCCCGGAGCGGGAGGTTCAGGTTCATTACTCGGGTGGTTTTTTCCGGAAACACGGTCTCTTCAAGTGGGTGGATGCCTTTGAACTGGGAACGGCAGGGTACAGGGACACCATCAATTTGGATGACATGTTCTCCACCGATGCGCCCTTCAATGCCCATACCATCATGTTCGTGGCCGAGGCCATGGCCCGGATCTACAATCGTCGGGGCTACGGGTCCATCCATCTGGGCGGGGAGGTTCGAAGATTTACCTCTGAGATCATCGCTTTGGTGAGCAGGGTATTTGCGGCCCACGGGATCACGGTCCATCTCCACGCGGATAGGGCGACCACGCCCATCTGGGCGTCCTCTTTCGGCGTCTTCTACAATGAACTGGACGGGGGAGGAAACGTGACGGCGAGTCATTCCCAGGGCTTCAAGCAGGGCTTCAAACCCATGGATGGAAAGGGGATGCAGCTTTTGGACATGGCCGATGAGATCAGGGAAGAGGTCCGGCGGATCGGGAAAGAGGCGGCCGGAGAGGGTTTCACCCTCACCCTCAGCCCTGCGGATTCATCGCTTATCCGCAAGGATTTCCGCTATCTCCAAGCCTACGTGGAATACCTCAGGAAGATCGTGCCCCAAGAGGCCATTGAGATCATCCGAAGGGCACAGGAAGCCGGAATGAGGGTGGGGGCCTCCACCGTTGGCGGGAGCATGCACGAGAATTCGGTCCCCATATTCGAGGCCTTCGGCATCACCACCGGTCCGGAGGGGATGATCCGGTACATGCACTGGGAGAAGAGGGATGACTTTCATCACGTGGGGGAGATCGGCGGGGAGGACTACGGGTGCGATCCCACGAAGCCGATCAT
>JAFGPH010000426.1 GCA_016926135.1 Deltaproteobacteria bacterium | reverse complement strand
TGCCGTTCTGGACAGAACCACCCGGGACCACCGTTTCTGGAGGGAGTTGATGATGGGCGGCTCGGACGCGCTGAAAGACTATCACCTCTCCAATGAGGCAAAAGCGGCCATCGCATCCGGGGACCTGCGGTGGATCAATGAGAACGTGGGGGAACTCACCCAGAAGCAGCTCATGTACATCTACAAACGCCTCGAGCAGGAAGCCTGGTAGGAGAAAGGGAATGAAAACCGCCCAGTCCAAACCGAAGGTGCAGGGATCCGTCATGGTGGTCGGCGGAGGCATCGCCGGCATGCAGGCCGCTCTCGATATGGCGAACTCGGGCTTCCATGTCACCCTCGTGGAGAAGTCATCCGCCATCGGCGGGGTCATGGCCCAGTTGGACAAGACCTTCCCCACGAACGACTGCTCCATGTGAATTCTCTCTCCAAAACTGGTCGAGGTCGGCCGGCATTTGAACATCGAGATCCTGACCCTCTCGGAGGTCGAGGGCGTCCAGGGAGAGGCAGGGGACTTTGAGGTCACGATTCGCACCCTCCCCCGGTACGTGGACACGACCAAATGCATCGCCTGTGGGACATGCGCGGAGAAATGCCCCAAGAAGGTTCCGGACGAATTCAACGAGAGCCTGAGCACCCGCCGGGCGGCCTACGTGAAGTATGCACAGGCGGTTCCCCTCAAGTATGCCATTGACCGGGACAACTGTATCTACTTCCTGAAGGGCAAGTGTCGGGCCTGCGAGAAGTTTTGCCCCGCGGAGGCCGTTGACTTCGGCCAGAAGGAGCAAAGACGGGTAATCCACGCAGGGGCACTCGTCCTGGCGCCGGGTTTCAAGGCCTTTGATCCAAGCGGGCTGGAGACCACCCTGTATGGAAGTCACCCCAACGTGGTGACCAGCATGGAATTTGAGCGCATCCTGAGCGCCACCGGACCTTACCAGGGAAACCTGAAGAGACCATCCGATCTCCGGGAACCCCGGAGCATCGCCTGGCTCCAGTGCATTGGCTCCAGGGGGTTTCGGCCCGGTGATCACGGGTACTGTTCTTCCGTGTGCTGCATGTACGCCGTCAAGGAGGCGGTTATTGCCAAGGAGCACGCCCGGGGGAACCCTGACTGTGGCATCTTCTTCATGGACATGCGGACCCACGGCAAGGACTTTGAAAGATACCGTGACGATGCCGAGAAAAAACATGGGGTGCGCTTCATCCGTTCCCGGGTGCATTCCCTCCACCGAGTGCCGGGCAGCGAGGACGTGGCCGTGAGATATGCCTCGGAGGAAGGACAACTGAAGGAAGAGATTTTCCAGATGGTGGTCCTATCCGTAGGGATCGAAATTTCAACCGAAATGGCCGGGCTCGCCGAAATCCTGGGTGTGGAGATCTCGGAGAGCCGCTTTTGCAGGACGGGAACCTTTGAACCCGTGAAGACCTCCAGGGCAGGGATCTATGTGTGCGGCGCCTTTCAGGGGCCAAAGGACATCCCTCAATCCGTCATCGAGGCGGGGGCCGCGGCCTCTGCGGCAACGGAGTTGCTGGCCTCGGCCCGCCACACCCAGACCCGGATCGTCCACCTCCCCCTGGAAAGGGATGTGGATCGGATGTCCCCGATGATCGGCGTCTTTCTCTGTCACTGCGGGATCAACATCGGCGGCGTGGTTCGCATACCGGAGGTGGCTGACTATGCGCGTTCGCTCCCCGGTGTGGTGCATGTGGAGCAAAACCTCTTTACCTGCTCCCAGGATACCCAGGACACCCTGAAGAAGGTAATCCATGAGCGAGGGCTGAACAGGGTGGTCATCGCCGCCTGTACCCCCCGGACCCACGAGGGCCTGTTCCAGGAGACGCTGGTCGGGGCGGGTCTCAACAAGTACCTCCTGGAAATGGCCAACATCCGCAACCACGACTCCTGGGTACATGCGGCCGATCCCGACAGCGCCACGCAAAAGGCCAAGGACCTTGTCCGGATGGCCGTCGCCAAGGCCGCCCTCATGATGCCCTTGAGGGAGTCGGAGGTTCCTGTAACTCCCAGGGCCCTGGTGGTGGGAGGGGGCATCTCCGGCATGGTCGCTTCCAGGTCTCTTTCCACACAGGGTTACCAGGTCTGTCTTGTGGAACAAGCTTCCCTGCTTGGCGGCCAAGCCCGTCGCCTTGACAGGACGTGGAAAGGCGAGGACGTGCAAAAGGCCCTGGATGAACTGATCCAGTCCGTGGAATCCGACCCCGCGATCAAGACATACCTGGACACGGAACTGACCGGGCTGGAGGGTTTTGTCGGCAACTTCAGGGCAACCCTGCGAACCGGGGATCGGGAAGAGGTGGTGGAGCACGGCGTCGCCATCATCGCCACCGGGGCACAGGAACACATTCCCCATGAGTATCTTTACGGGGAAGATCCCAGGGTGATGACCCACCTCGATCTGGATTGGAGGCTCAGCCACGATCCATCGTCCCTACGGGAGACCGGAACAGCCGTTTTCATCCAGTGTGTAGGGTCGAGGGAACCGGCAAGACCTTACTGTTCGAGGGTGTGCTGCACCCATTCCATGCAGAGTGCCCTTCATTTGAAAGAACTCAACCCGGAGATGGACGTCTTCATTCTTTACCGGGATATCCGCACCTATGGGGAAAGGGAATACCTGTACCGCGAGGCGAGGACCCGCGGCATCGTCTTTGTGCGCTTCTCCCTCGATAACAAACCTAGGGTCACGGCGACGCAAGAAGGCCTGGCCATAGAGGTGTTCGATCCCGTTCTCCGGCGGCCCCTGATCATCAAGGCCGACCTGCTGACCCTGGCAACCGCCATCGTGCCCTACCGGGATGAAAGGCTTGCGCGCCTTTTCAAGGTTCCCATGAACGAGGACGGCTTTTTTGTGGAGGCCCATGCCAAACTCGCCCCCTGCGACTTCGCCTCGGAAGGCGTTTTCCTCTGCGGCATGGCCCACTACCCGAAGCCCATCGATGAAAGCGTGGCGCAGGCCCAGGCGGCCGCCTCTCGGGCCTCGACCCTGCTGAGCAGGGCCACCATCCGGGTAGGAGGGGTGGTTTCACAGATTCGGGATGATCTCTGCTCCGGATGCATGGGTTGTGTCCATGTCTGCCCCTATGGGGCCATTGCCTTCAACGAGGCAAAGAAGGTTGCGGAAGTGAACGAAGCCCTGTGCAAGGGGTGTGGAGCCTGCGCGGCCACATGCCCTTCAGAGGCGATCACCCTTTGCGGTTTTGACAACCGGCAGCTCTATGCCCAGATCAGGAGCGCCCTGAGCTAGGCGCCCTGGAAGCATGAAAACGCGATGCAGACCTGGACGGGTGGTGAAATCTTTCCGAGGGTAAGGAGAAGAAAGGTGAAAGAAGACCGTTTTGAGCCAAAAATTATCGCCTTCCTGTGCAACTGGTGCGCTTACGGCGCCGCTGATCTGGCCGGGGTTAGCCGCCTGGCATATCCCCCCAATGTGCGCTGCATCAGGGTCATGTGCTCGGCCACGGTGTCTCCCCATCACATCCTGAAAGCCTTCCAGCAAGGCGCAGACGGCGTCCTGGTGGGCGGCTGACATGTCGGGGACTGCCATTACCTGTACGGTAATTACATGACCATCAAGAGAGTGAGCCTCCTGCAGGATCTGCTGGCGTTCATCGGGATCGAAGGACGCTTGCATCTGGCGTGGATCTCATCGGCAGAAGCGCAGAGGTTCGTTCAGGTGGTCACGGACTTCACGGAGAAAATCAGGAGCAGGGGACCCTCGCCATTGTCGGCGTGCTACAGCCCCCCTCATCTCCATATCGGGCACGGGGCAGGATCGGCCCTCTCCCCCGGTGTTGGGGGAGAGGGTTCCCTGCCTGCCGAAGCCGCGGCGCAGGCAGGAGGTGAGGGGGCGCAAGGGTGTCCGGAAGGATGAGGAACTCCTGGTAATGGGGAGTTCTTTGGTCCTGTCAGGGATGGAAGGGGCGAAAGGTGGAGGGTGAGGAGAAAGAGCAGGTTCGGACGTGGCTTGAGCAGGGGCTGGTCGATCTCTTCCTGGGCTACAGGATGGTCGAAAGCCATCCCCTGCCCCATGTCTTCAGCGCGGAAAGGATCGAAGATGTGGAGGAACTCGTCACAGGCCCTGCCCGCTATCCGCTGGAAAAACTGGCCATGTTGATCCTGGCCCGCGATTCCAGCGTGAAGGTGGGTCTTCTTGCGCGGGACTGCAATCAGAGGGCACTGAATGTCCTTGCCGTCTGGAACCAGGTGGACCCCGATCGCGTGAGAACACTCCAGCTGACATGCTGTCCTTCCAGACTGAAGGAACACGGCGATTGCTCCTACCTCAACCGTTCCCAATGCGGCCCTTACAAGCAAGAGGTTGGGATCAACCCCAACATCCGCACCGAAGAACTCGACGGACTTCCTCCGGGGGAACGTTTTGTCCGGTGGATGTATGAATTCCAGAAGTGCGTGAAGTGCTATGGGTGCAGAAACATTTGTCCTGTCTGCTTCTGCAAGGAGTGCAGCCTCGAGCATCCTGATCTCATCGGAACCGGTGTCCTTCCTCCCGAAGTTCCCCTCTTCCATCTGGTGAGGGCCGTCCATATGGCCGGCAGGTGCGTGGACTGCGGCCTGTGCGAGGATGCCTGCCCCGCGGAGATTCCCCTTCGGGCGCTCTACCGGAAGGTCCAGGGCATCGTGAAGGACCAATTCGGCTACCAGACGGGTACCCATCGGGACCAGTCTCCCTTCAGTGTCCTGGGCGACGAGGTAACGCTGGAACCCAAACCCCTCTGAGGGGCTATGAAAGGATAGGTTGAAGCGAGGGAGGTAGGGAAAGGATGGAGTGCAAGATCATCCCCTCCGTTTGTTCATACTGCGGCACAGGTTGCGGGATCCTTCACGTGGTCATCGACGGCCGCCTGACAGGGTCCATGCCCATGAAAACACACCCCGTGAACGAGGGAAAACTCTGTATCAAAGGGTGGAATCTCCATGAGCATGTGAACAGCTTCCTGCGGTTGAAATCTCCCCTGATCAGGAAAGGGGGAAGACTCCGAAAATGCTCCTGGGAGGAGGCCTTCACCTTCACGGCGAAAAAACTCGAGGGCATTCTGAAGGAACACGGGCCGGACAGCGTGGGCGTGCTCGTATCGGCAAAGATGACCAACGAGGAAAACTATCTGGCGCAGAAGTTCGCCAGGGCCGTGGTGGGCACGAACAACGTGGATCACTGTGCCCGGCTCTGACACTCTTCCACGGTGGCAGGTCTTGCCGCCGCCTTCGGAAGCGGAGCCATGACCAACTCCATTGAGGAAATCGAGGATGCCCGTTGCGTTTTCGTGATCGGCTCCAACACCACGGAGTGCCACCCCCTCATTGCCCGGCGGATCTACCGGGCCAAGGAAAAGGGGGCCAAGCTCATCGTGGCCGACCCCAGGAACATCCAACTCGCCCGGTTTGCCGATGTCTCCGTGAATCACCGTCTGGGGAGCGACGTGGCCCTGTTGAACGGCATGATGCATGTGATTGTCAGGAATGGATGGCAGGCGCGGGGTTACATCGAGGCGAGAACGGAGGGGTACGGCGAACTCGAAAAGGTCCTCGCCGATTACACCCCCGAAAGGGTCCAGGCCCTCACGGGGGTCGATTCCCCGAAGATCAAGAGGATGGCCGAGGTCTATGCCCGAAACCGCCCGGCCTCCCTCCTTTACGCCATGGGCATCACACAGCATTCCACCGGCGTGGACAACGTCAAGTCATGCTGCAATCTGGCCTTGCTCTGCGGGAACGTAGGCGTTCGAAGCGGCGGGGTGAATCCCTTGAGAGGCCAGAACAACGTCCAGGGGGCGTGCGACATGGGCGGGCTCCCCAATGTGTATCCCGGATATCAGCCGGTGCAGGATCCCAAGGCCAATGAGCGGTTCTCCGAGGCCTGGGGAAGAAAACTCTCGACACAGGTGGGCCTCACCATCACCGATATGGTCCCGGCCATGGAACTGGGCAAATTGAAAGCCCTATATGTGATCGGGGAAAACCCCAAACTGAGCGATCCCGACTGGAACCACCTGGACGAGGCCTTGCGCAAGCTCGACCTCCTGGTGGTCCAGGATCTCTTCCTTTCAGAGACCGCCCAGGTGGCGGACGTGGTCTTTGCCGCTGCTTCTGTCGCAGAGAAGGAAGGCACCTTCACCAACTCGGAGCGACGTTGCATGAGGGTCCGCAAGGCGATCGAACCGATCGGCATCTGCCTCCCCGACTGGGAGATTATCGCGAGGCTTGCCCACGCCATGGGGCATGCGACAACCTATGAGTCGGCCGAAGCGATTTTCCGGGAGATGGCAGCCCTGACCCCGAGCTATGCCGGCATGAGCTATGAGAGGCTGGGTCTTGACGGTCTCATGTGGCCCTGCCCTGAACCAACGCATCCAGGCACCCCCTATCTGCACAAGGACCGTTTTCCACGGGCAAATGGAAGGGCGAGGTTTCATGCCGTCGCCCACCTGGACCCTGCAGAGATGCCTGACGGGGAATATCCGTACTACCTCACCACAGGGCGGATGTTTGCCCATTACCATACCGGCACGATGACCAGAATCTCACCGCACCTGGACATCGAGCAAACCGCCGGGTACGTTGAAATAAACCCGGAGGACGCCGCGGTCCTGGACATTCAGGAGGGGGAGACCCTCGTGCTCTCTTCCAGGCGGGGAAGGATGGAGGCTCCGGCCAGGCTGACCCGTTGCGTAAAACCCGGGGTCTTCTTCCTGCCCATTCACTTTGGTGAGAACCCCGCCAATGTGCTCACCAACCCGGCCTTTGATCCGATCGCGAAAATCCCGGAGTTCAAGGTCAGCGCGGTCAAGGCCCAAAAGCTCATGAATCCACACCGGTCGGGACGCGCTTAGGATCTGTTAGGAAATAACCTTTACAATAGACCTATAATCAACGCTCATGCTGAGGTATCGAAGCATGAGCGGAGCATTCACCCTTCGATACCTCAGGGCGAACGGCAGCATGACCGATCTGTG
>JAFGPH010000425.1 GCA_016926135.1 Deltaproteobacteria bacterium | reverse complement strand
TAGCCCCGGCTGCGGGGGTTGTCTTTGTCCGGCTTGACCCGGACCATACGGTTCTGCTCGACCAGGACCTCCAGCCCGCAGTTCTGCGCGCAGAGCACACACGATGTCTTGTGCCACCGGGCCATACCCATACTCCTTTCAGCAAAGGAAGCGAAGCAATTCGTTCATTGTCCCCGTTTTCTTCTCACAGTGACCGTTTCTCCGCCGACTCCCCAGTTGTCCGTTTCCACCTCATCGATCACCACCATGGTGGTCTGAGGATTCTTCCCGAGCACTTCCTTAAGGAGATTCGTCACCCCCGCGATGAGCTTCGCCTTCTGCTCCGAGGTCACCCCCTCCTTCGTCACCTTGATGTTCACGTAGGGCATGATGATTTGCTCCTTTCACTCGCAACCTTGGCCTGTCTAGGCAAAACCTGACTATTTTACCCTGCGTATTCCCACACCTCACGAAGACTCTTCCTGAAGAGATGATCCAGCGCCACCATGGAAACCCGCGACTTCTTATGCTTCACCCTTTCAGTCTGCCATCGCACTATTTCATTCTCAATAAAATCACTGATAGCGTCGATACGAGGTCCCCGGTCCAGCTCCGCCCCTGATTTCTTGGCTTCCAAGAGACGGTCGATTTCCCTTTTGAGCAAGGGTTCCTTAATGAGGCTGGATAGCAGGGAATGGAATTCGGTTGGGACAACCCCGCGGCCTTGTTCTATCCACCGGACAGCCAGGAGAGGTCGCAGCACATAGAGATATTTCTTCGTCCACACCTCGTCTCCCTTGAGGTATTCCCGGTAGTTGCGATGTGCCATATGAAAGTAGTGATACATGCAGGCTTTAGGAGAATAATAGACTGGCAGCAATTTGCGCATTTCGGCAGCAACTGAGGATTTCTCAAGGTAGACGATGGGAGAGCCAAGCCACTCAAGGAGTGGGGGATTGGATTTGGCGAAAAGCCCGAGCGCCTTTTTCAGGTCCCATCCAGAGATATCAAGCTCACCTTCCGGTGGACACTCGATGACGTCGCGCGGCACTTGGATGGAAAGATAGGATTCTGAGGGTCTCAGATACAGAAACCGAACATCATAGTCGCTGTCAGCGGATGGAAATCCCCAAGCACGACTCCCCGACTCGCAGGCGTAGACAATGCGCACGTTCAGGTCAGCTTCCAAGCTGGCCAACCGGCGGGTTATCCTCTCTTCCATGTCGAGAATAGTATACATCTCCAGCAAAAGAAACAGGACATTTAGCCAAGTGTTGTCCCCCAATTCCTCATCTTGTCCAAAATTCCTTCAGTCGAGTATGCTCGATGAGGCGATCGAGGGTTTTCACAGTGAAAACCTTGCCCTTGGTGGCAATGATCATCTTCTTCATGTCTTCTCTCCGCACTGAAAACCCACGACCTCCGATGCAGGCAATCACTTCAAACTTCGGGGCATCGTCAGAGCCTCCTGCCATGCTCAACTCCCCAAGATGCTGAATTCGGGTCACCTTGTCCCTGGCGGTGCCGTCATCTTCTGTAATCTTGGCCTCGATAATCACCTGTGGGTTGAATTCGCTCGGGATGATGAAGTCTGGCGCCTGGTCGAAACCTTCGATTCGTTCTGCTCGTTTTGTTTTTCGATAGCTGACACCGGCCGTGGTAAGCACATCTTCGATAGCGGACTCCAGACTGTCACCGACCAACTCGCTTACAGAGTCTCGGTGGCCTGCAAAGGGTCTCCCCAGAAACCGCTCATAGAGAAGCATCGCATAAGGAACCCCCATTCCCGCCAGATTTCGGAGGCTTTCCACACCTCGCTTGGTATCAGCCTTATCCATGCGATGTAACTCATCTTCACTTACATCGGGTGCGCCCTGTGAAAGAAGGTGGCACGCAGTCTGAAGCAATGCTGTCAGGGGCTCTTGACCCTTTCCTCCAGCCTTCAGTTGTTTGTCGGGAGCCATTCTGATCTTCCGATCAAGGGACCGGGCGTACCCCTGAGTCACGCTGATTCCCGTGCGCTGGGTTGTCACATAAGCCCATTCGGAGGGGGTGAATCCAAGCATTGTGCGAATGACCACGATTGAGATCGGCTCAGCTACGGCCACGGGCAAGATGCTTTCCGGTGTCAGTTCAGAGAAGCCTTTCGTGGCAGCCTTCAGGGCCTCGTAGCCATGTTCGAAGACCGGATACTGAATGAACCCTGCGCCTCTCGGCATAACCATGAACTCCGATTCCAGACAGGAGAAAACGGCATCTACATAAGGCTCCGGATTACTTAGGATTTCTTCAAGGGCCACTTCAAAAGGGTATGTCGGCATCTTCGGCTCCATATTTCCTGGGGCTTTCACGCACGGCAAAGAGAGGTCCGGCACACTCAGTGCCGTCAGTATCCGCGAGATATTTCTCCACTTGATGCCACCCGCCGAAGGCCTGAAGCCACTGGGCGACCCTCGCCATCCGTCCAGAGATTGGTTGGTCCCTTTCCCATTTCTTACGTAACGCCCAGACTGCCAAGCGAATCAGGTGTCCGTAAGCAATACACCTGGTGTCTCCCAATGTGGGGTGGACATTCCCTGTCCGAAGGCTGCGCAGATCTTCCATGACAAGCCCGGCCACCTCTTGGGGTGAATCTGCAATCCATTTGCGAGGCACACTGCCTGTTGACCTGCACACAAATACAGTGTCTATGATGGATGACCCTGTTCCATTGATATGAATTGATGCGCCCATTTCAGCGGGGCAGGGGAGCGAAGCAGAGCATGTCAGGCCGGCATCAAGGATGGCGACAGCCACCGGATAATAAGAGGCAAGGTCGTTGTGGTGATAAGTGAAGGCCAGAGGAGATCCGGGTTTGAGGGCGTTTGACATTCGCTGGAATACGGAGGAGAGGCCATCCGCGAAATGGTCCAATCCTCTCCGCATGTCTTCGTTGCCGGTCAATTCCTCAGGATCACGAGTCGATGGTTTTTCGAATGCAGGGGTTGAGTGTCCGACCAGGCGACGGAGCCACACATAACAGAAATCCATGAGTTCCGCGTACTGCACGTTACCGAAGTAGGGCGGATCGGTAAACACTGCATCTAAGGAACCCTTCGGAATCTTCACCCGTGCGGCATCTTCACACCGAATATCGACAATCCTCTTTCTTTCGGCACTTCCACGGTCATTCCGGTCCCCTATCCACTCCCCGTTTATCGGGACGATTTCCTTCCTGCGCCCGTGGTGTCTCACCTCATAGGGCTGCTCGCAATAAGACTTTGCCTTTTGGTACTTCTCTATGATGTTTGCCCATCCGCCGCTTCCGATGCAGGCATTCCTGTCTGGCTCCATGATCCCCAACAGGTTCGATTCGCATTGGATAAGTCCCACGGGAAAGCCGTGGACAGAAAAAATATCCAGTGACTTCAAAGCCATGGTGTCGTAGCGGCACAGCATGTTCTGGTAGCGCAAGAGATCGGAGAGGTTGGTTGCAAGGGCGTTTCGCACAGTCTCATTCGGTATGTGGCCTATCAAACGGGCCAATAGCTCTAGGCCGAGAAGCTGTCGCGGATTGAACATTTCCCGATAATGCCTGTACCCCCAACGATGGAGGCGGTTTGTCTCATCCCCGGATGGGATCACATCGTCCGGTACAAATCGGGGCCGCATTTTCCGCCATTTCTCTTCGGAATCATGGACCCGCGAAAGATCGCCGGAATCAGGCGCTTTGAAATATCGGCCGTTGTGGGTTCGCTTGCATGAAGGACAGTGGTACTCCAGCGCAATCAGACGATGGCGGGGTGGGCCGAGCGTGGGGTCAGGGTAGGTATTCGTGGACCCACACTTTATGCATACAACCCGATTCCGACGAGCGGGCCCGTCCCCGGAGAGTTTCGTGTGGCAATGGAGACATGGGCCTGGAGCCTTTCGGTCTTCCGTTTCCGTCAGTTGACCGCAGGCCGGACAGATAAAGACATTCTTCGGATGGCGGGAGTCTCCGGCGATCAGATAACCTGGAAAAAGATCGATATCCTCCTGGCAGTGATGGCACCTGGCAATCTTGACCCACAAGAAGTACTTGACCGACGCATCTGCCGCACCACAGAAACGGCATTTCGTTCTATAAAGATGCCCGATTTCGTTCCCCAGGGCATTCCTGACAGCATTCGCCGACTCGGTGTACGAAGCAAGGTCCAGGCGCTCAAGCTCCTGCTTCACAATCCAATAGGACATGGGATTGATATCAAACCCAAAGATGTCGCAGCCCAGTCGGTTGGCTTCAAGCAACGGTGTCCCACCCCCCATAAACGGGTCGGCCACCCGAATACCGGGGAAATGATTGCCTCGATAGAATGCCTCGACCAAGGGATTTCGCGAAAATTCCGAAAGTATCAGCCCGCGAAAGAGGGTACCGGGCCTCCTGGCAAACCACTTGTGCACGGCTATGATCGGGCGATAGTTCTGCTGTATCTGCTTTTCTCGAAGGGCAAGGTCAGCAATGAAGGGTATGTCGAAGTCTTTTTCAATCATCTGAAACCTGCTCAAGCCAGTGAATCTTGTTGAGGAACAGAGAGCACAGAATGCACTATACCTTCAAGAAGCGAGCAGGTCAATTCGGCCGGGCCTGTATCGGACACTCGCATAAAGGCATGAGATAAGAGATGATGCGTTGCCCGGGATGCTCGGCTATCCTATAATGCGGGCATCGGCGCTTTGGAACAATAGGCAAAGGAGGGGCGCGGGGAAAATGCTCGAAATCGAGAAGAGGGTGATCGGCAAGGTGCCGTTATTGACCCTGAAAGGCAGGTTCGACAGCTATGGTGCCACGGTCTTTGAGCAGCAGGTGGCGTTCCCGGGTCCGGAAACCGTATCTCTTGTGCTGGATGTCTCCCAGGTCGGCTACCTTTCGAGCATGGGTGTGAGGTCGCTCCTGAAACTGGACAAGGCATTGAAGGGCAAGGGGGGTATCGTCGTCCTCCTGGGCGCCGCTCCATTCCTGAAAAAGGTGCTGGAGCTCTCCGGGGTCCTCGGCCACTTCGCATCGGCTTCCACCCTGGAGGAGGCCCTTGGACAGGCCAAACGGACAGGTCCTCCGGATACGGTCCCGGAGGAGGTAATCATTGAAGAAAGGAGATACCGGATCTGGAACCTTGGGAAGGGTGATGCCACGCTAGACATGTGGGGGAATCCTGCCCTGGATGCGGGGGACGGGATAGGCACAGAGGATCTGGTCCCGGTGAGCCTTCCGGATCTGGGGATGGGTTTCGGCATCGGAGGGTTCGGTGCGGATCGGGAGGGGGCTTCCCAGGCCCTGGGTGAATTCGTCGCTGCGGGTGGGCTGGCGGGTGTGCTGCCTGCGGACCGGCACGGGGTTGCTGATTATCTTCTTGCTGAAGAGCTCTCCGGTGCTGAGATCTTCATCGCCTCCGCAGCGGGCTTCTCCGGGAGACCCTGCTTTTATCTGGAATGTGACGATGGCAAACCCATTTCCCTCCAACAACTGGTGGACCAGGTGCTCGATGCCACGGAACTTGCCGCGGGCGCAAGGAGTGCGCTCTTCGGGATGGCAGTGCTCGGCGAGACCCGAGATGTGCTGACCTCCCGTTACGCGCGGCCGGAGGACGTCCCTGCTGCGCACCCGACAAAGGAGCACAACACCGCAGCGCGGGGTCTCCTGCTCATCGGGATTGTCGGGGGCCGGGATCTGGAGCGGTCTCCGGACGGGGTCCTCCTGCCCTGGTTTTTGAACAGGGGCTGTTTCCGCACCGGGAGGGGGAACTTCTTTCACGGCCATGCATTTCTCCTCAACAGGCTTGAAGAGAACAGCATGACCCCCAGCTTGGAAGACAATCTCCTGGGTATGAAAAATCTGGATCTTCTCTCGGGCACGGCCCACCTGGAACCGGAGACAGAGATTCTGAGACCCAGGGCATGGCTCTACCGATTCTCGGAGGCAAGGCCCGGGTCCGAGAAACTTCTGAAGGTGGAGGTGGGGGAGGCTTTTCTTGAGCCATGGGATGAGATCACGAGAATGCTTTTCCCCGATGCCGCGAGGGTGGTAATGGACCCCCTCACGGGCGGGTACATGGGTAAGACCTTCCGGGCCATTCCCTATGCGCCGGACGGGCGGAGAATGCTCCCCTCGGTCTTAAAGCTGGGACCTGAGACGGTAATCGACCGGGAGGTGCGGGCCTTTCACGAATCCGTGGAGAAGTACATCCTGAACAACTCCACCTCCATCATGGGCCGCGCCTCCTCCGGGGAGTGGGGAGGCATCCGGTACACCTTTGTGGGTATCAGCGGTCCGGAGAGCAGGCTCACGTGGCTTGCGGAACACTACCGGAGCAGGGCCACAGAGGATCTGCTTGCCCTTCTCGAACGCCTGTTCACCCAGATCCTGAAGCCCTGGTACGGCCAGCCCCGGTGGGAAGAGATCCGCCCCTACGAGGAGCACAATCCCCTCATCCTGTTCCCGCGGATCCTGGAGGACGGCGAGACGGTAACCGGCGTCTCGGCGGAGGCGGAGGTCCTTCCCTGCCCGGAACTCAACCTGGATCTCCCCAACCCTTTCCGCTTCCTGAAACACGGCTACCCTGCCCGAAAAGACACGAGGACTCTGTGGTATCGATGCATCACCCATGGGGACCTGAACCTGCAGAACGTCCTGGTGGACGAGAGGGAGAACCTCTACATCATCGACTTCTCGGAGACCCGTGTGCGCAATGCGGTCTCGGATTTCGCCCGGCTGGAGGCCATTGTGAAGATCGAGATGGCCCGCCTGGAGGGGGAGTCGGACCTGAAGGCCCTCCTGGAATTCGAGGCCGGTCTGGTTTCTCCATCCGGGCTGGGAGAAGCCGCGCCGATTCACTACAGCGGGGATGATCCCATGGTGGAAAAGGCCTACAGGGTCATCTCCCTCCTGAGAGGCTACGCGGACCGGGTGACCCTCTTTGAGGAGAACATCCTGCCCTATCTCCTCGCCCTGCTCGAATGGACCTATCCGGTTGTCTCTTACCGGAACGCAACCCCGTTGCAGAAGCGTTTTGCCGCATACAGCGCGGGGCTCATCGTGCGGAGGATCCTGGAATTGGAGGCTCGTCAAACGGCGTCCCGGTAGTGCCGCCACAGGCGCGGAAGGTGCATCCGGGGGTCGGAGAGGTATTCGTCTTCGTCGATATCGATGAAGTCCAGATCGGTTTTTCGCGCTTCGGCCGTCCTCAGTGTCCCGATCCATGCCTCGAAATGCTCCTTGGGATCCAGTCGCGAATCAAGGAGTCCTGCCTGATCGAGACCCTGGCGGAGACCCCAGGGCGGGTCTTTCCGGATTCCGGGTTGGGGGTCCGCGAGATTCACCCAGTGAACCCCGGCGATCTCCTCTGTTGCGAGTCGCGCCAGGTTCTCCTGCGCGCTCTCCGGGTCTCCGGGACCGTGCAGGAGCCCCCATCCGATTTCCACGTCGAGGGGTTTCCGGAAGAGCCAGTGACTCAGGGAAGAAAGATACCCGGCAAGCAAGGTTTCCTCTTCAAGGCCGGCCGGCCCGGGAATGCCGGGCAGCCTCCTGTCCAATCCCGTCATGTGAATCCCGTCCACCACCCCG
>JAFGPH010000424.1 GCA_016926135.1 Deltaproteobacteria bacterium | reverse complement strand
CTTCTATGACAAGGGCCCCGACCAGGGGAAAGCATCCCGGTACTCGTCCAGAAAGAATCGACCAACCGTCAGCAGGGACTCTGACAGCAGAAGAATCGGGGGCGCAAAAGAGGACTGATTCCAGGCCCATCGGCGCCCTGCATCTCGTGCTTCTTATCGTGATGCGAGTTATATCAAAAGGAAGCGGACTATCTGAAAGGAAACGCCTTCAAGGCGTACCAGACCTTCAAGGCGGAGATGACTATAGCCCCGTACACCCGGGAATGCAAGGAAAAAATGAACCCTTCGCCGTCCTCGCCGTTCACAGGAGGGACTTCTCGGGCGGTCTTCTTTCGGGCACGTACACGTGGGGAATCTTTCCCTCGTTCCATGCCTCGGTGACGTAGAGGTTGCAGTAACAGCTCCCGTATTCCTTTACGTCCGCTTCCCTGTAAGCGCAAGGGCACAGGATATCCTCGTCCTTCTTGCGGTCCCCGGAGGCCAGCCGGCAGGGGCAGGCCATGTAACCGTAACGCCTCCTGTTCTCCAGGAGCCCCTCGATGAGGTCCATCACCCTTTCTCTGTCCCTGCTGAAGAAATAGCCTTTGGGTTCCTGAATCTTCTTCAGGGTTTCGTACAGATTTTCCGCCTCACTCATAGGATGCCCAGCGCCTCCTTGATTTCGATTTCTTTGAAACCCACGATCACCTTGTCTCCGATGATGATGGTGGGGAAAGAACACCGGGGATTCCATTTTTTCACGTCTTCCAGGACCGCGGTCCGTTCATCGCCGGTCAGGAGGTCCACGTCCGTGAACTCGTACTGGATGGAGCAATCGTTCAGAAATTTCTTCGTTGCCTTACAGTGGCCACAAGTGCTCAAGCTGTACATCTTGACCATGTTATCCTCCTTATTTCGTCCTCCTCCTCAGTGTCGTCCCCCACATGCTCGTTAACAAATGCCGGGCATGTGAGGGGCCGTCGGGGGGTGGTCACTCAGGACCCCAACTGATCTTTATCCGCTGCCCTTTACCGCCCCGTAAAATCGAACCTTTTACCGTTGCAGGGACAGGGCTGTACCCCGTTTCGGGTGTCGCAGCCTGGGGCTGCTTGTGGAAAACGCAGAACCCCGGTCCCGTGTTAGAGGCATCGCAGAAATCGTTGCGGCCTGGACGACCACCCCCCGACGGCCCCTTTGATCGCCGGGTGTTCTCTCAGGACCGCAACTCATCCTTTTCTGGCACACGACACTGCTCTAGGCTCTTGCATCAATGAACCGCCCGAGGGTGGCCAGATGGGCCTTTTCCTCTTCTGCAAGGCCATAGAGAACGCTCCGCGTCCTGTCATCCCTGCTCTTCTGAGAGTACCTCATGTAGAGGTCAAGGGCCTGGGTTTCCAGCATCATGGAAAGATCAAGCACATGCGAGGCACTCTGCAGGGCAGCCTTGTTGTGTTCGACAAATTCCTCGCTGGTAAAGCCCCCTTCCATGTTCTTTGAAACCACCTTGTCTTCGAAGTCCTCCTGCTCACGGGGGCCGGGATCAAAGGTCAGGTAAAGCCGGTGGAGCCTGGCCTTGTGGCCCGCCTCGATTCCTGCCAGCCTGGAAAGCAGACTGGACAAGGCCTCATCCTGGCTCTTGCCGGCAATGGTCTCGTAAAAGCCGCGCAATCCTTCCTCCATCCCGTAGGCAAGAATCAGGATGTCCGTCGGTGTCTCGTGCCCGGTGAGGAGGATCATTCCCAGCTCGGCCGGCCCGGCGGCCTTTTGTCCCTGCCAGGCCTTGATCCCACCCGTGAGATTGTAGACATCCCGGAACCCTTGCCCGGCCAGAAGTTGCGCAGCAGCCCGGCTGCGCCCTCCCATGGCTCAGTAGGCAATGACCGGTTTTTTCGGGTCCAGCTCCCGGATGCGGTTCGGAAGATCGGGAAGGGGGACCAGCCTGGCCCCCGGGATGCGCTCCTTCTCGTACTCTCCGGGTTGTCGCACATCCAAGAGGGTATAGGTGCCTTCCTTGTGGGCCTCCATGAAGGCCTTCGCCTCCTCGGCATCCAAGCTCTTTACGGGGGTGAAGAACTGCTTCCAGTGCATGACGCTTACCCTTTTTTTCAGTAAGGATGAACCAGGTCTTCGAAAATGGTCATGGCCGCGGCGGCCCCCTGTCCGGTGGCCGTCACGATCTGTTTGTATCCTCCCTCTACGTCCCCTGCGGAATAGACACCGGGCAGATTGGTCCTGTGTCTGGAGTCCTGTATCATGGTGCACTTTTCTTCTGGTTCCGCTGTGCCTGTATCAGGCGTGGCCCGGGGGGGGAAGCATCTAAGCTCACCAATTTTCTAATGAAAAAATTTCTATATGACAAGAGAAATGTTCTGATGCGGCGGCTACGACGGCGGCGTCATGCCCTTACCGGTACTCATTTGCCGGATGAACCGGGCCATCCCCTAACCGCTTGGCTCCACCGGACGAGCAGAAAATTGACGGTGGATTTGGGCGGTCCCCGCCCGTTGATTCCGTGGGCGTTATGTGATATGAATAAACAAATTCTCTCATGATTTCTTACCGGTGCCATGCGTGGTGCCGGATGAAGGAGGCGATCCATGCACTATGACACGGCCCTTCGCGCCTACACGTCCAAGCGAATCGAGGAAATCGAGTCTGCGGACATCGTGGTGGGCATTCCCTGCTTCAACAATGAATTGACCATCGCCCATGTGATCCAGATGGTCACCCATGGTCTTGCCAAGCATTACGGAGATCGCAGGTGTGTGACCCTGATCGCCGACGGAGGCTCCACGGACGATACGAGGGAGGTGGCCAAGGAGTTCCAGCTCAAGCCCTGGCAGGAGAAAATCATCTCCATTTACAGGGGGCCGGGGGGGAAGGGCACGGCCCTGAGATCCGTCTTCGAGACCGTCCATCGCCTCAAGGCCCAAGTCTGTGTCGTTGTGGACTCGGACCTGAGGAGCATTACCCCGGACTGGGTGAAGCACCTGGTGGACCCGGTCCTCAATGCAGGTTTCCAGTTCGTGGCCCCGATCTACCTCCGGCACAAATACGACGGAACGATCACCAACAATATCGTCTACAACCTCACCCGCGCCCTCTACGGTAAACGCATTCGTCAGCCCATCGGGGGGGACTTCGCGCTTTCCAGGGATGTGGCCAAGTTCTACATCGAGCAGGATGTGTGGGAAACCGAAGTGGCCCGTTACGGAATCGACATCTGGATGACCACCAACGCCATCACACAGAATTTCCGCATTTGCCAGTCCAACCTGGGGGTCAAGATCCACGACGCCAAAGACCCAGGCCAGCATCTGGGGCCCATGTTCCGTCAGGTGCTCTGGACCATATTTTCTCTCATGGAACACTACGAGGCTTACTGGAGGGGAACGCGAGGCAGTGAGCCCGTGCCGATGTTCGGGTACGAGGGATATGTGGAACCCGAACCCGTTACGATCAATCTGGAGGGCATGGTCCAGAACTTCAAGATCGGCTTCCAGCAATTCTCTTCTCTCTGGAAGGAGATCTTCTGCGAGGACTGTTTTCAGGAGATCCGCAGGAGCGCACGGCTGAGCGCCAAACACTTCCATCTTCCGACCGAGGCCTGGGTGAAGATCCTCTATGAACTGGCGGCGACCTTTCATCTCTGGGAAGCCAACCGTTACAAGCTCGTGGATGTGGTGACCCCTCTCTATTATGCCCGGGTGGCCTCGTTTGTCCGCCGCAGTTGGGACATGTCTTCCCAGGAGGCGGAGGCCCTGGTGGAGGAGCAGGCAGCGGAATTCGAGGCACACAAGGACTACCTCATCAAGGTGTGGGACGAGAGATTCGCCGAGAGGGGGGAAAGGATGGAGAAGAGGAGCGTGTCATGAGCGAGTTTCATCAGGAAGGGACCATCACCACCATCCATGGTTTCTATGATATCTTTGACCCCGGGGAGTACCTGGAGCGGTTGGAGAACAAGCTCATGGAATTTGCAAGACACGTGGATATCGGCTTACTCCTGCCTTCTCTGTGCAGCGAGATTCACGTGCCCAAGGTGATGGAGAACATCATCCATCAGATCAACCAGGTCGACTACCTTCGCTCCATCGTCGTCGCCCTGGGCGGCACCAGAAAGAAGAGGGAATTCAGGGAGGCCAGGGACTATTTCTACCGACTCAAGAAGCCCGATCGGGATGTGAAGGTGATCTGGGTGGACGGGCCGAGAATCGAGAAGATCTTCAGGAAACTGGAGCGACAGAAGATCCGGACCGGGATTCCCGGGAAGGGCCAGTCCGTGTGGCTAGCCCTCGGATACTTCTTCGCAAAGGAGGTTTGCGATGTCATTGCCCTCCACGATTGCGACATCGTCACCTATGACCGCGTCCTGCTGGGACGACTCATTGCGCCCACTGCCAATCCGAACAATGACTTCGAGTTCTGCAAGGGTTACTACGCCCGGATCTCGCCGACCGACTTGGAGATGAAAGGGCGGGCCACGCGCCTCTTCGTCACACCCTTCATGGAGGCCCTGCGGGGCATCACCCACCATCGCGGACATCATGAACTGGAGGAGTTCTTCCGCTACCACCGGAGCTTCCGTTACCCCCTGGCGGGGGAGTTCAGCTTCCTCACCCGCCTGGGTCGTGCCGTCAACATCGCCTATGACTGGGGCCTGGAGGTGAGCACCCTTTCCGAGGTGCACGAAAGGCTCGTGCCCAAGAAAATCGCCCAGGTCGACCTGTGCAGAAACTACGAGCACAAACACCAGAGGCTTTCGGAAAACGACCCCCGGGGGGGACTCCATCGCATGGTGGTGGACATTGCGAAGTTCTACCTGAACTTCATTCGGTCCCATGGAATGTCCGTGGATGACACCTTCATCGATATGCTCATGCATACCTACTACAACTCGGCCCTGGGCTTTGTGAAGAGCTACAGTGACGACGCCGAGTGCAACGACCTTCACTACGACCGGCATCAGGAGGAACTCACGGTTGGCTATTTCAAGGATTTCATCCGCACGGCCTGGGAACAGGCCAGGAGGGAGGAGGGAGCCACCCAGCTCCACTCGTGGAACCGTGTGATCTATTCCGTTCCCGAAATCTACCAGGACCTGATCGGCGCGGTGGAGGAGGACAACCTGTAATGGAACCCCTGAAGGTCTGGTTTCTCTCGCCGGAAGTCGCCCCCTTCGCGAAGACCGGAGGTCTGGCCGACGTTGCCGGGTCCCTGCCGGGTGCCCTCAAAAAGATCGGTGTGGAGACGAGCGTCGGCCTTCCCTTTTACAGGGTCGCCAAAGAGGGGGATTTCACGGTCACACAGGTGCTCTCGGGCCTCGAAGTCCCCATGGGAGACGATGCCCTGTCCTGCCGTGTCTGGGGGGCAGAAACAGAAGAGGGAATTCCCGTTTATTTCTTCGATCGGGAGGATCTCTTTGACAGGCCCAACCTCTACGGCACCTCCGACGGAGACTACTATGACAATCTGGAGCGATTCAGCTTCCTCTGCAGGGCCGCCCTCTGCTTTGCCCAAAAGGCGGGTCTCAGGATGGATGTCATTCACTGCCATGACTGGCAGACAGGACTGGTTCCCCTCTACCTCAGGACGGTCTACCGTGACGACCCCTTTTTCTCGGGCACAGCCAGCCTCTTCACCATCCACAATATCGGCTACCAGGGCCTTTTCCCTCCCGGGAAACTTCGGATATCCGGCATCCCCTCTTCCGAATACCAGCCTGAGGGGGTGGAGTACTGGGGGCAGATCAGCCTTCTGAAGGCGGGGATCGTGTACTCGGATGCGGTCACCACGGTGAGCCCCCGGTACAGCGTTGAGATCCAGAGCCGTGAATTCGGTCTGGGCATGGAAGGGATCCTCAGCAAGAGGGCTCATGTTCTTCACGGCATCCTGAACGGGGCGGATTACAGCCTCTGGGACCCTTCCACGGACCGGCATCTGGTTTACGCTTACAGTCCCGGGGACATGGAGGGCAAGGCCAGAGGCAAGTTGGACCTGCTCCGTGAAACCGGGCTGGATCAGGGTTTGCTGACCCAACCCCTTTTCGGGGTGATCTCTCGCCTTTCGGCACAGAAGGGATGCGACCTGATCCTGGAGGTTGCCCCTGAAGCGGTGAAGGAGGGTGCCGGCCTGTTGATCCTGGGCGCCGGTGAGGAGGTCTACGAGAAGGCGCTCGGAGGGCTGCAGGAGGAGTATCCGGGGCGAATCGCCGTGAAACTCGGGTTTGACGAGGCCCTCGCCCACCGGATCATGGCCGGGGCCGACATGCTGCTGATCCCTTCCCTCTACGAACCCTGCGGGCTTACACAGATGTACGCCCTCCGTTACGGAACCGTCCCCCTGGTTCGGGCCACCGGCGGGCTGGAGGATACGGTGACCCCTTTTGACCCGGCCACGGGTCAGGGGAACGGGTTTAAATTCACCTCCTACGACGCCCGGGATTTCCTCCAGGCCATCCGGCAGGCCGTGCGCACCTTTCATGACGCCCCTCTCTGGCGGAGACTGGTCTCCAACGGCATGAAGGCGGATTTCTCATGGAATCGTTCCGCGCAGAGGTATGTGGAGATCTATCGCTCTCTTCTCGCCTCCCCTTAGTTGCGTTCGGAGAGACCGCCCCCCCCGGGCGGCCTTTCATACTCTTGGAATTCGTGAACGGATTGATGAGAGAGGACACTTGGCCTGATTGACAAGACATCATGCACGGGGTACACTTGAGATTAACCGGATTCGAGAGGATACCTCCATGAGGACCCACGCTATCCCCAGGTTTTCCATGTCAAGCGTCTTGGTTCCGCTCCTTTGGGCGGCATTCGCCTCCCTCCTGATGTTCGCATCACCGGCCCAGGCTCAGCGAAGGGAGGTCGGCCCGATCCAGATCGAGAGGATCGCCCTGCTCCCATTTCTCAAAGGATCTCTGAGTTCGAGCGTGCAGGAGAACCTGCAATGTCCCCTCTGCAAACTGGTCATAGGCATGGAGGACATGGAACCCGATGCCGATCAGGT
>JAFGPH010000423.1 GCA_016926135.1 Deltaproteobacteria bacterium | reverse complement strand
TCTAGCAGGTTGCTGAAAAACACCTTGGTCGCAGGCTGCTGAAAAATGTCCAGATCCAAGGCCCCCGAAATCCCGAGGAGTGAGGCGTACTTGCAAGTACGTCGCAACGACGAGGGATGAGGGAAACGCAGGAGATGGGCGTTTTTCAGCAGCCTGCTAGTGGATGAGGAGGATACTTAAACCATGGTCAAAAAACGCCAGAGCACAGTCATCCGGAAAAGGCAGATCATTGATGCGGCCCGGAAACTCATCTTCAAATACGGCAGTGAGTACATCACCATCCGAAGGCTCTCCGCGGAGGTGGGAATATCGGAGGCGGCTGTCTACCGCCACTTCAAGAGTAAAAGGGATATCCTCTTCCTACTCGCCGAGCACATCGGGGAAGCCCTGCTGGCAGACATCGCCAAGGTATCCGAAGGCGGCATCTCTTCCCTGGACTTGATCGACAGCACCCTGAAGAACCACCTCTCCGTCATTGAACAGAGAAAAGGCATGTCCTTTCTGGTCCTGGCAGAGATCATGAGCTTCGGCGACAAGAAGCTGAACAGGAGGGTAGCCTGGCACATCGAACAGTATGTCAACCGGCTCGAAAGCCTGCTCGCAGAAGGGGCCGCCGCAGGGCTGGTGCGAAAGGATCTCGAGTTGCCCGACGCGGCCCTCCTGCTTTTCGGGATGATCCAGGGATTGGTGAATCTCTGGGCACTGAACAATCACAGTTTTGACCTCACGGAGAAGTATTCTTCCCTCTGGAAGGTCTACCGGAAGGCCCTTCAAAACCCGGCGTGAACTTGCTGACGGGGAAAACCAGTCGGAATGTGGTGCCTCCGGACTGGAAGCACCCTTGCCTGTCCCGGATGTGGGGGCATTTTTCCGTGTCTCCGGGGCAGAGATCGATCTCCCTGGGAATGTAGCGGCATCGGGTGCTCTCCCAATCGATCCGGAAGCCATAGACATCTGCAAAGATCCGGAGCCGCAGGAGATCCAGCCCCTTGCCCCCCGCGTCGAAGTCGAAAGGCCTCCTGGTGGAGTAGAGGTTGGTGTCCCTGGCATGATAGAACCCGCCGAAGATCTGCTTCTGGCTCTCCTCGGTGATTCCAACCCCGGTGTCCCGGATCTCCACCTGTGCCGTCTCCCCCAGGGCCTTCAGGCCAACCGAGATGATCCCACCATCGGGCGTGTTCTCGATGGCGTTCTTGATGGGGGCCATCAACGCCTTCTCGAGATGGACGGGGTTCATGATCAGCTCGGGCTCCCCCTCCAGCCTGGGTGCGAATTCCAGGCGCCGGTGAGCGGACCGGTTGCGGGCCGTTTCGAGGACCCTCTGAAGAGAGGTTCCCAGTTTCACCCTCTTCCTGTCTTCTTCAGGGCCCTGCAGATGAAAAAGGCTTTCGACCCTGCCCCTTAAGTCCTTGAGGGTCTCGCCGCAGGATGACTCCCCTTCGGCCAGGGATTCTGCAAGATCCACGATCTGGTCCAGCCATCTCCTGAAGGGGTAATGTTCTTCGACTTCACTGTTCTTCACGATATCCTCGACCTCCATCTGGATCTCCTGCAGCCTTTGGAGGTTTCTCTCGATCCTCTCCATGGCGGCATGGCTCTTCGCCGCGTCCCGTTTCAACGAGGCCTTGATGATTGAAAGAGGCGTCTTCAGCTCATGGGAGAGGTGATCCAGCACCCTCCTTCTTGCCCTGTCCAGGGCCTTGAAATCGGAGATGTCTTTGAGGACCATCACCACTCCGCCTCCCTTCTCATCCCCCGTGTCTCTCCCCAGAAGGGACGTGGTGACGGCGAGGTCCTGAAGTTGTCCGTCGGACCTTTGGTAGGGGACCTCTTTGCGGAGTCTGGTCTGCCGGTTCCGGATGCAGCTCAACAGGACGTCGCTGAACTCATCGTTGGCGGAATCGTTCAGGAACAGGTCTGCGTAGGTCTTGTCCCGGATATCTTCCCACTGGAGATTGAGCAGCTCCAGGGCAGCAGGGTTGATGGAAAGGATACGGCCATGAAAGTCGAACACCAGCAGGCCGTCCGACATGCTCCGGATGATTTCAGAGGCGATGAAATCATTCACACACAGGTTCAGATGATCCTCATCCGCCATGGTCCTTCTCCCCTTTCATGGCCTCCCGGCACCTGGCCAGGACACCCAGGACTTCGAATGCCTCCTCGGGCAGCAGAAAGACGGGCACGCGGCGGGGTTCCAGAAAGGCCTTGGCCGCCTCCATTTGCCTCTTCTCGCCGCTGCAACTCACGTAAAGGGGCCTTTCGGGGTGCCTGCGGGAAACCTCCACCAGGAAATCCAGGGGCGGTATCCCGGTCTCTTCCGTCAGCATCAGGATCGCCACCACCGCATCGATATGCGCATCGCTCATGAGGGTTTCGATGCCCTCGCGATAGGCGAATGCGATGCCGCGCACGGTGGCTGCCGGCCAGATATCGACGGGGTTTCGTATCTTGATGAAGGGCGGGCTGATCTCCTGCAGCCTCTTTCGGGAGAACTCCTCCAGGTCGGGGACGCGCAGGTCCAGTTCCCCTGCGCACAGGTCGGTCAGGCAAACGGCCATGGCGCCGGAGGGAGCCAGGAAGCCCACCCTCCTCCCCTCCGGGAGCGGCATGGAAGCGAGCCCCTTGGGAACCAGAAAAAGGTGGGAGTATTTCCAGATCCTGACCACACCTGCCTGGGCAAGGGCGCCGGTGAGGATACGATCGTCCGAGGCGAGGGCAGCCGTATGGGTGAGCGCGGCCTCAGCCCCCCGCTCTGTGCTCCCGCCCTTGAGGAGGATCACCGGTTTGTGCCGTGTTACACGGCGGGCGATTTCCACAAAACGCTTCGGCCGCTTGAAGCTCTCCAGGTACACGAGAATGGCCCGGGTTTCCGGATCATCCCCGAGGTACTCGAGCACCTCGCTCTCATCCACGTCCACCTTGTTGCCCAGGCCTGCCACCCGGGCCACACCGAAGTTCTCCGCGGACATGATGTAGCGCATGGTGTGGGTGGCGAAATTCCCTGTCTGGGCCATGTAGGAAATCCCTCCTCGCGGCACCCTGCCGAGGGGGAAGAAGCTTGCCGCAAGGTTGTGGGGAATGGACAGGAGACCTGAGGTGTTGGGTCCCAGGACCCGTATGCCCGTTTCCCGGATCACGGCCGCCATCTTCCCCTGGAGGATCTCCCCTTCCCCATCCACCTCGGCAAACCCGCCGGCCACCAGGACCACCGCACGGATGCCCTTTGCCGCACAATCCCTGAGAGCCTGAGGGTTCGCCCTCGCAGGTAGGATGATGACGGCAAGATCGATACCGTCCGGCAGATTCCGGATGGAAGGATAGACCCGCCTGCCCAGGATTTCTCCGCCCTTCGGGTTGACCAGGTAGAGACTGCCGGCATAATCGTTGGCCAGAATGTTCAGGAGGATGTCGTTGCCGGCCTTTCCGGGTGTCGAGGAGGCACCCACGACGGCCACAGTCTCGGGTTCGAAAAATTTCTCAAGTGTATTTCCCAACGCCATTTTCCCTCTTGATCCTAGGACATGCAGGGCTCCTTCACCCTGTCCGGCAATATACACGGGTCCCCCTGGAGAGGCAAATGCTTCCTTGAGAAGACGCCGAAGACCGATTTCGGACACGCTTCAACGCCGCATATCCCGTCGTGGCAGATCGCGATTCCCGAGGTGGGATCTTTCAGAAAGGAAAGGGGAAGGCAACCGCCTCCCCCTTTTGAACGCAAGCCACATTTGTGAGGCCCTGACTGCCGAAGAAGAGAAGTCTTCTTGCGGCCGGGGACAGAGGGATTCAGCTTTCGCCGAGATGAGATGCCTTTCCGGCGATAAGCCTTTCCGGTCTCATCTCGATCAGTCCGGACCGAATTCTGCCATGGCCGGGAACGCCTTCAACACCCTCCCCTTGGGGCACCAAGACCTCCTCCTCCGACATCTTCCCGGCATCGTCTCCGGCCACTCCACCTACCAGTCGGACCAGGGCATCCACGATTTCTTCCATCTGCCGGGACTGGGCACTCAACTCCTCAGAGGCACTCGCAGACTCCTCCGCACTGGCGGCGTTCTGCTGAACCACCCTGTCCATCTCCGCTACGGCCTCGCTCACCTGTTCGATTCCCTGTGATTGCTGACCGGAGGCCAGGGCAATCTCGCTCACAATTGTCCCCACTTCATGGGCGCCTTTTGCCACCTGGGAGAATGCCTCACTCGTCTTTCCCACAAGTTCCGAGCCCTGTTGGATCTTTCTGACCGTTCCTTCAATGAGATCGGAAGTAGCCCGGGCCGCTTCGGCAGCTCGCATCGCCAGGTTCCTCACCTCACCGGCCACCACGGCAAAACCGGCGCCCGCATCCCCGGCCCTGGCCGCCTCCACGGCCGCGTTGAGGGCGAGGAGGTTGGTCTGGAAGGCGATTTCGTCGATGGTCTTGATGATCTTGGAGATCTCCTCGCTCGTTGCCGATATTTCCTTCATCGCAGTCGTGAGATCTCCCATGGACGCGTTCGCCTTCTTGACCACTTCATTGGCGCCCTTCATCAGATGATCCGCATTCACCGCATGATCGGCATTTTGCCGGGTCATGGAAGCCACCTCATCCAGAGAGGCTGAGGTCTCCTCAAGGGAGGCGGCCTGTTCCGACGCCCCTTCAGCCAGCATCTGACTTGAGGAGGAGATCTGCGTCGAGGCCAACGACAGCTGTTCAGAACCGTTGCTCAATTCCCTGACGATCCTGGTGATCGGCTTCGTGATCATCCTGCGAACCAGCCATGCGATCAGGAGTCCCGCAAAAAGGATAACGGCCCCGCTTGCCATGGCGGTAATGTTTCTCATTCTGTGGATGGGACTGAGCAGATCCTGCTTGGAAATGACCAGGCCCAGGGCCCAACGGGCACCCTGGACCGGGGTATAGGCAATGATCTTGTCATCCCCTTGGGACGAGAATTCCTCCATGCCCTCCTTGAAAGAGAGCAGGGTCTTCGCCGCTTCTTCCATCCCCTGAATACCTTTTTCCACCCTGACGCCGGCCGTCATTTTTCTGTCAGGATGTGCAATAATTCTGCCGGTGTCGTCCACAAGAAAAGCGTACCCGGTGCTGCCCAGCTTCAGTTCCCCGACCTTTTTGATCAAGGGCTCCAGTTTCCAACCCAGGACAAGGGTGCCAATGACCCCTTTTTTCGCCGATTTCATCGGACCGGCCACATATACGTAGCTCTCGCCGGGCTTATCCGAAGGAACCACCTTGCCCACGACCGTTTGTCCGGCCGCAGCCTTTTTGAAGAAGTCCTCGCCGGCCAGGCTCACCCCCTTGTGGCTGCCCCCCGACGTGTCCCCTATGACTTTTCCCTCCAGATCCGTGATGAGAAAAGTCTTGTAAATCATTTTGTCATGGAAGACCGTGCTCCGCGTATCCAGCTTGTACTGCGCCAGGTCAACCATGCCCGTCTGGTCAAGGTTATTGACGACTTCCAGGATGACCGAGTCGTTGCTCGAGGCATTGACCAGCATCCTTGTCTGCTCATCGAGCATGATCCTCACCTGGTCGGCAACAACCTTCCTCAACATGCTTAATTGCTCTCTTTCAAGACTGTCCATCGACTTCGACGCCCATTGAACCGTGAAGACGCCGAGGGCACACAGAGGGATGATGAGCAACGCCAATCCGCCCACAAGCAACTTGGTCCCCAGCCCCGTACTCTTCATATCTCACCCTCCAGTTCCATGTTTTATGACCGCTCCGGTGCAGCCCCTCTTCCGCCACATCTGAGGGAAGCACATTCGCCCGCTCCCCTTTCGGAACAGGCGATGAAAGACTGCGATAATCGGAAATGCAATTCCAGGGCCAAATGCCTCCCCAGAGCCGTAGATGCAGGCTAGAGGCTCAAATCCTTTGATTTTTTCCTTTCTATGGCATAATAGGAGTCATCAAGAATCTCGCGTCCACCTTGATGGCTGCGTCAAAAGAATGAAACTGGGAACCGAGAAATTCATCATTCAGATGACCGAAAAGGGACTCACGATCCGGAGCGGAAGGAGAAAAGGTCTCGACTTCACGGCGTCGGAGGCCCTGATGCTTCTGGATATTCTCAGGAACGAGGAGGCCAGACTCAAGAGAATGGCCCGGGAAGCCTCGCCCCTGCCCATGCGGATCACCCTCATCAAAGCCGAAGAAGACCTCTGAACCCCACGGCCCTCCTGATCAAACAATGCCACCGATGAGAGGGACTTGGGGGGGTGGTCGTACAGGCCGCAACTATTCCTCCCATGCCCCTAACACGGGACCCGGTTCTGCGTTTTCCACAAGCAGCCCCACAGGGGGGAAGCTCAAAGCTCAAGGCTCAAAGCCTGAGACCTGAAGTTCCTTTCTCTTTCATCCTTGTGCCTTGCACCTTGTACCGTGAACCTTTCTTTTTTTGGGGCGGTTACCGGCAGAGGATAAAGATCAGTTGCGGTCCTGAGAGACTACCCCCCCATGGCCCTCCGATCAAAAAACGCCATCGTCGAGAGGGCCTTGGGGGGTGCGCCTTGCGCCCTTTGATATTGACACGCCCCTATCTGTGGGCCATATTCCCTTTGTGAGGCCCACTTCCATCGCCCTATCCCGAGAAAAGGCCTCCAAGTCTGCGCCCGCCAAGGGCGGAAGGGTTCCGTGCTCGCGAGATACCGGGTCATATGTCTTCTCTTGTTCTTCCCTGCAGCCCTCGCGGCCATGGGGATGGGACCGGTCATGGCAGAAAAATTTTACGCGGATTCCCTGGACAGCCTCAAGGCGTCCCTTCCCCCCGCAATCGGGCCTTGGAAGCCTGACGGTGAAGACCGCGTTTTCGACGACAAAACCATCTTTGACTATATCGATGGCGCCGGTGAGGTATACAGGGCTTACCACATGCGGCGATGCCTTTCGCGGCGCTACGCCTCCTCCCACGCCCCGGCCATCATCCTCGACATCTTCGATATGGGTTCTTCAAAAGACGCCTACGGCGTTTTTACCCACGACAGGGACGGCGACCCGGTGGACCTTGGGCAGGAGGGGCTCTACAGGGCCGGATGGCTCCGGTTCTGGAAGGACCGGTTTTTTGTCTCCATCTTTGACGAGGCCCAGACCGTGGATTCCAGGGAAGCTGCCAAGGGCCTGGGAAATGCGGTGGCCGCTCTGATCGGCCGGATCGGGGAAAGACCTAGGCTCGTCGAGTTCCTGCCTGCTCAGGGGCTTCAGGCCCGAAGCATCAGGTACCTCCACGATCATATCATCCTGAACACCCATTTCTATGTCTCCGACGAGAACATCCTTCGCCTTGGATCCCTGACGGAGGCGGCCCTCGCCACCTATCAGCGGGGCACGGAGGATGCCACCTTGCTCCTCATTTCCTACCCTGACGCCGACAAGTCAACAGAGGCTTTTCAAGGCTTTTTGAGACACTACCTGAGCGATGCGGACAGCCTTGGATTCGCACGCATGGAGGACGGAAAATGGGCCGCAGCTGCCCTCAAGGGCAGTTTCATGGGGATTGTCCTGGAGGCCCGGAGCAGGCAGCTTGCGGCGGACCTGCTTTCCGAAGCCATGAATTCAGCTTCCCGAAGCGGTTCCCCATAGGATGCGTATTTCTCGGCATCTCCCTTTGAGGAAGGGATGCGTTTTCGGTGCGGGGGGTTCATGAAAGAGGAACAGAGAGTGCTCACGAGGCGTGATTTCGTCCGCGCAGGGGCGTGTCTGACAGCCGGAGGCCTCATGGGGATGCCCTTTTTCGGCCCATCCCCTGCAAAAGCGGAAACAAGAAGCAGGGTGGTCCTGGTGCGGGATCTGGACGTCCTGAACAGCTCGGGCGCCGTTCGCGCGGAAGTTCTGGAGAACATGCTGG
>JAFGPH010000062.1 GCA_016926135.1 Deltaproteobacteria bacterium | reverse complement strand
TCTGGGTGTTTCCCTGATGCAAGAGGGCCGTTTCGACGAGGCGATTGAGGCCTTCAACGACGCCATTGTCAACAGCGGTCGTATGTTCGAGGCATGGGTCAATCTCGGGTATATCCATTTCAGGAGAGGGGATCTCGACAGGGTGGTCGATGCCAATCAGATGGCCGTCGAACTGGAGCCCAGGTATGCGAGAGGATATGCCAATCTGGGGTTTGCCTACCTTCAGATGGGAAGGACGGACGAGGCGATTGTGGCACTGGAGAAGGCCATTGAACTGAACCCGGAGATCGTCCAGGCCTGGAACAACCTGGCCAATGCCTACCTCCAGAAAGGGGATGTGGGCAAGGCGATCGAGACCGGGGAGAAGCTGGTAGGGATGGCTCCCGATTTCGGCCTGGGGCACAACAACCTGGCCGTCGCGTACTGCGCAAGAGAAGAGTATGAAAAGGCGATCGAGCATCTGGACAAGGCCGTCTCCCTCGGATTCGAGGCTCACCCTGATTTCGCGGAACGGCTGGTGCCCTACCGGGGAAAAGGCTAGTGTGGTGTCTCAACAGGGCCTTGACAACCCGTTGATCCCTGTACTATAGAAGCACCATACTCGGCAAGACGACCTTCAGACCCCCAGTCAGCAAAGAAAGAACGATTGCCGACCAGCTCCGGCATGGGACATGGAGAATCTATCTTAAGGAGGTGTTTCTATGGCTGATTACTGCATCAATGTTTTTCTCAATGAAGAACAGGAAAAGAAGTTACGGGAACTGGGCTTGAGTGACCATATCCGGGAGATAGAAGGGAAAAAGGCCGTTCAGGTGGCCATGGGCGAAAAGGACCAGAAGAAGCTCAAAAAGAGTTTTCCTGACATCGTATTCAACGCGTCCAATGAGTGTGTGCTGCCCGAAGCGGCTCAACTGACCCTGATGGATATCATATTCAATCTCCAAACCCTTGATGTCATGAAGTTCGCCATTACGAAGCTTTACAACCCGCTGGCAGGGAAGGAACTCCGGAGCAAAATCCATTAGGCTCGTCGCCATTCCACAACTCTATTTCCCTATATGCTGCCCTGGCCGTGCGGGCAGCATTTTTTGTCCAGGTCGAGTGAGAAATGGGTCTTTCTGAACTGCTGCAAAGTTACGAACTGCTGGCGGACAGGGCTGATGATGCCTTTGCGGAGATGGCCAGGACGCATGGCGAGGCCATCTTGTGCCGTCGCCACTGCTCGGATTGTTGCCATGCGGTGTTCGGCCTCTTTCTGATTGAGGCAGCCTATGTCCATGGGCATTTCCACCGTCTTGATCAGGATGTAAAAAAGGCCGCTCTCCTGCGGTGCAATGAGATGGAGCGAGGGTTGCGGAGACTGGAAAAAAAGGTGCAGGTCCATGAACAAGACCCTCAGATGCAGCATTACATCCTGGCCAGGGAGAGGATTCGTTGCCCTCTGCTCGACGATAACCAGGAATGTGTGCTTTACCGGCACCGTCCTATCACCTGCCGTGTCTACGGCATACCGACCAGGATTCAGGGCAAGGCTCGGGTTTGCGGGAGATCGGGCTTCAAGAGGGGTGAGTCTTATCCCGCCTTTGATCTGGACGGGGTGTACCGGTCACTCCATGGCCTTTCTGTGGAGCTTTTGCAGGTCAACGGCAAGGAGGACGACCTTGACCGGGCCTCCCTGTTGATTTCCGTGTCCAAGATTATGACCACACCCTTGGAGTCCCTCATTCGGGGAGATCTTGAATGACGCTCCGGAGGGTATGGCAGTGGCTGTCAATGTGTTCTTCGATTACACGGGCCATCTCATCGCCCTCCCGCATGTAGAACTCAAGCAGGGGGAGGCAGAGCCTCCTGAATTCGTCTTCCCCAAAGCCCTTGAGCAGGCCGCAGAAGTCATGCATGCTCCCAAGGCCATACCGGCCCTCCGCCTCCATGATCCTGAGGGCCTGGAGGAAGCCTTCCACAGAAGCCTTGAGACAGAAATCCGGCGCCCAGGCCACACCGCCCACGCCGTCCCATCTGTCCACGCGCATGCGAATGGTCAGGTTGAGGAAGAAGGTGAGGAGGGCCATGACGGCGTTGATATCTTGCTCCTCCAGGAAGACCATGAGAGGTTCGTACCCTCTTGCAGTGGTGAGCCTGACATCAATCCTACCTCCATCGTTCCTCACAATGAAGTCCCCGGCCGCATGGTGCCACGGATGGATCTGGTGAGAACTGCCGATGTTGTAATACAGGGTGAGAATCCTGGAAGCGCTACGATAGATTTCGCAGCCTTCCCAGTCTTCGGCCCTCCGGTAACCGTTCTGAAAATCCCATATGACGAGACTCGGTTCGCCCTTTTCGCCTAAGGACAGGTGCCACTCATGATAGTCCTCAAACCATTCACTCAACATGAAGAAAAGAGGCACAGGGCCTCCGGGCGTCGTCCATTCCAGGTTTTCCAGAAAGTGGGCTTCCGGCAGGTAAGGGAGGTGAAAGGTCTCGTTGAGGTGCTTCAGGGTCTCGAACTCCCGGGATAACCAGGCCTGATTGGTCTCCGATACGGCCACGCTCACGGCGAATTTCGCCATCAAATCCGAGCTGAAAACCTCCGCGCTCGCCAGGTGATACAGGGTGCCGTGCTTCTCGCTTCGGATCAGCACCTCGTCGATGTGATCGACATCAAGAGAGCTGTTCCACAAACGGCCGAGGAGAACCATCAGGGAATCGCGCCTTTTCACAAAAAGGAAGTGCTCGATGGCCTTGAAGTAGTCACCCAGCCTAAGGGAGGGATGTTCTTCGAGGGGATTCAGGAGGAAGCGGCGCGAAAGAAGGGCCTCATCCGCAGGGAGGTCGCCGTCTGAAGAGGAGAATAGAAACCGGACTTTCATATCTCGGCAAGGGCTTCGTCGGCGAGCTGCCCGACGCTCTTCTTTTCAATCATCCCGTTCCGGTAAACCGCGATCTCCGCCGGGTCATGGGAGAGTTTATCGAGGGCCCCTCTCGCCTCAGCCGCCTTCAGATTCCCGAGAAGAATCGCGGCGTGGCCCCGAACGCCCGGGTCCACGTCATGCAGAAGGGCTGTTATCTGGTAGGAAGTCCTTCGCAGGAGATCGGGCTCCTCTTCGGCAATCTTCCCAAGGGTCCGGAGAACCCCTTCGAGGAGCGATCGATTTCTGGACATCTGGACGAGTTGAGGGATGAACCCTGAGAACCTCCCCGGCTGGCGACGGATGATCTCGCCGATGGCGTCCAGTGCACCCCAACTGGATGCCGCCGTGTCCGTAAGCGAAGAGAAGAGGCCCTGAAGGAGTCGGGTGACGGCGCCTGGATCGGTCCGGGCTATGACGGCGGATACCTGTCCCAGCGAGTCGGCAGCTCTCCAGCGAAGAAGCGGGTCGGCGGAATAGAGGAGACGCTTCAAATCGCGAAGGATCCGCTTGTCCTGTTCGGCCGCCCCCAGGAGGGGCTTGAGATCATAGGCCTCTACCAAGGCCTCGACATCCTTCTTGGAAAAAGAGTTCCTTCCCCTTGGTGAGGGCGAAGACGGAAGTGGGGGGGCTTTCTCGACAGCCGTCACCGGCTTATGGAGCCGTATGAAGAGGAGGGTGCCCGCTATGCGTCTTCCCTGGTAAACCGTCCCGTGGATGATGAGGTGGGTTACATAGTCGTAGTTCCTGACCTGCTTTTCCAGGTAATCCTCTTCAGGAAGGAGGTTCCATGCCGAATCCCAGTCTCCTTGACAGGCAGCGACGAGGGCTTCGCTCATGGCAGTACCCAGATTGTGACCCGTCACATCGCAGGCAAAGACCGCACCGCAGGAACAAGAACCGAGAGGCATTTCGCCCGTGTTTGTCTCCTGGGGCCTATCCAAGTGCCCCCCGCAGAACGGGCAGGCGGGCTTTTCGATGATCTCTCTTCCCTGGAATCGGCTTTCAAGCATTCTATTTACTCACAGAGATCACGGTTTTTCGTTGACTCGCTTTTCCCCTTGTGCCTTGCGCCTTTTCCTCACAGGTCAAGG
>JAFGPH010000422.1 GCA_016926135.1 Deltaproteobacteria bacterium | reverse complement strand
CGATTGGCTTTGGTGGAAGAGCAGAAAGTTGACGGTGGCATTGGGGCATTCCGGGGCGGGTCTCCCGTCGCGAGTCGGATTCTTAGCCACATCGGGTCCTTCAGACATTGACAATCCCGGACCGGTGCCTATTGTAGGTTTAGAGAAGGGATGGTATGACAGAAGTGCGAACAAGAAAAGCCTTTTACACAGGAAGGAGTCATGAGTGTGATCACCATACATAACGAAGCGGATTCCTGTAGGAGCGGCTGCAAAGGCGTTGAAGTGCCCATGGAGGAGGAGGTCGTTGCCCTGAACGCCATGAGGAAAATCCGGAACGAGGCGAAGGTGCTGAAGAGTAGGATGGAGTCCCTCCGTAATAGAGCGGACGACAAGGCCGACGAAGAACTGGCGGCGTTGGAGACGGAGGTCGAACGCCTCAGAACGCAATGGCAAGGATGGGAGCAGAAACGGAAGAAGGCGGCCAGAGAGAGGATGATTCTGCTGGGCCACGAAGAACCGGACACACTGGAGCGCGACGTCTGTTGATGCAGACCAGGGGTCGCTTCGGATGTCTTCGCTCGGGAATTCCACCCTGCACTGCCGCCCGCCTTCATGCCCCCTTTCTTTTCAACTCCCACGTTATTCTTCCATGTTGGTAATCTCAGGAAATCCCCAAATACATTTGACATATCTTGCACCCTATTTTAATGATTAGGCGTGTCCTCGGAAGGACGAAGAGATCATAAGGTGTGGGGGATTCAAGATGATAGGGCTCCGCTTGATCACGTCCATGACGTTCATTCTATTCATTCTGGCTTGCCCATCTTTCGAGGCCGATGTGTATGGGGAGGAGAAGGACAACTACTACACACTGGAGAGGAGTATTCTGGAGGCATTGGAGAACAACTGGGGTGTCAAGACGAAGAAGGAGAAAATAGATGAGGCCAGGTATGTGAAAGAACAGGCGAAAGCGGATTTCTTTCCCAAGCTCAGCACCAGCTATGGCTACACGAGGAGGGATGAGGTGGAGATGAGCGACCCTGTGTCATTGGGGGGCGCTCTTTTCATTCCGGCCAGGCCATTGAATACAAGGGACAACTACCAGTGGAGGTCCTCCATCCGCCAACCCCTTTTCACGGGGTTCGCCCTTCTGAGCACGTACGAACTGGCCAAACTGGGTGTGGACCGATCGGAAATGGAGCTTGAACTGGAAAAATTGGACATCATTCTGAAGGTCAAGGAGGCCTATTTCAATATACTGACGGCGGACATTGCGGTTGAGGTCGTTCAGAGGGAAGTGGAATCACGCGAATCTCATCTCGAAGTGGCCAAGAATTTCTACGATGTGGGGATTATTCCCATCAATGATCTGCTCAAGGCCGAGGTGGAGATCGCAAATTCACGGCAGAACCTGGTGAAGGCCCAGAACGCGGCCAAGCTCGCCAGGTCCGCCTTCAACAACGTTCTGGCCAGACCGGTGAATCTCCCTGTGGAGGTGGAGGTGGAGAAGAATCTGGCGTTCAGGCCGGAGCGTGTGGACTTCGAAGAGTCCATGGACAAGGCCCTCAAGCATCGGCCGGAGGTCAACGTGGTAGACCTCAGTCTGCTTCAGGCGGACCAGCAGATACGCCTGGCGAGGAGCAAGTACTACCCGGAGGTGGCCTTGACATACGACTACATCAAGGAGGGGGACGAGTACGACGTCTCCGGGAGTGAGTTTCATGATGACAGCCGGTGGCAGGCCATGGCGGTGCTTTCCTGGACTTTCTGGGAGTGGGGCAAGACAAACAGCGCAGTCCGGGAAAAGGAGAGCCTCAAGCGGCAGCTGATCCAGACGAGGGCCAGTCTCGTGGAGAATATCGGTCTGGAACTCAAGGAGGCCGCCCTGGAACTCGATCAGGCCGAAAAGAACATTCCCCCCACCAAAAAGGCCGTCGAGCAGGCCGAGGAGAATCTGAGGGTCAATGAGGAGCGTTACAAGGCTCAGGTGACGACCATGACCGAGGTTCTGGACGCCGAGAGTCTTCTGACCCAGGCCAGAAGGAATTACTACAGTGCCCTCATTGACCACCGGCTGGCGAAGGCAAGGCTGCTGAGGGCCATGGGCGAGAACTGATTCATCCCTGGACTGCACGGCACCAAGGTGATCCAACTCTACCACGTATCCAAGAGCTTTGGGAGCAATGCGGCCCTCAGCGACATAGACCTGAGGATTCGCAAAGGCGAGTTTGTCTTCATCACCGGACCCAGCGGCGCGGGGAAGACCACATTGCTCAGGCTGGTTTTCGGTGCGGAGGCTCCCACGAGCGGGCAGATCCTCATCGACGGAATCAATCTGAGCCGGATCAGCAGGTCGAAACTGGATCTCCTGAGACGAAAGATCGGTTTCGTGTTTCAGGATTTCAAACTGCTGAACAGCAGTACGGTGTCCCAGAATGTGGCGCTCGCGCTGGAAGTCATTGGGGAACGCCGTTCTTCCATCAGGAAGAGAACTCATCAGGCCCTGAAAGCGGTGGGTCTCGCTGCCAAGGAACAGGCCTATCCCTTGCAACTCTCGGGGGGAGAGCAGCAAAGGGTGGCGATCGCTCGTGCCATCATTAACGATCCCTTGATTTTGCTTGCAGACGAGCCCACGGGAAATCTCGATCCGGACATCACCCGGGAGATTATGGTGCTCTTTCGGAGTATCAACCTGAGAGGGACAACGGTGGTGATCGCTACCCATAGCAAGGAACTGTTGCGGGACACGGACCAGAGAATCGTCATCCTGAACAGGGGAAGAATCGTTTCGTGAACACAGAATGAAAAACCTGAGAATCTGGTCATACCATTTTAAGAATGCCTTTTCAGGGATCTTCAGGAACAGGCTGATCCATGCCATCAGCATAGGAACCATCTCCATATCACTCCTCTTCCTTGGGGCCTTTGCCCTCCTCTATGTCAATGTCAACAACTGGGTGCTGGTGTGGGGGAAATCCCTTTCCATGTCGGTCTATCTTAAGGATGGGATCGACCAGACGACCAAGAAAAGGATTGAATCCAGGCTCCGCTCACTTCCGGGCGCCGAGGTGAAGGGTTTCGTCTCCAAGGAAATGGCGATGATGGACCTGAAGGCCGCCCTCGGAACGCAGGCAGGATTGCTGGAGGGACTCTCGCACAACCCTCTCCCTGCTTCCTTCGAAATCCTCTTCAAAGATGTAAGGAGGAGCCAACTGGACCCGAAGGGAATCAAGGGAGACCTGGAAAAGGTGAAGGGTGTCAGCGAGGTGCAGTACAGTGAGCTGTACCAGGAACGATTCGAAGGGGTCGTCTACGTGCTCAAGGTGACGGGGTTCATCATTGGACTTCTCCTGTGCATGGCCGTCCTTTTCATCATCACCAATACCATAAAACTGAGTATCTACTCCCGCCGGGAAGAGGTGGAGATCTACAAGCTCGTGGGCGCCAGCGACTGGTTTGTGAGGGCCCCCTTTCTCATCGAAGGGGCCATAGAGGGACTCCTTGGAGGCGTGCTTGCCCTTCTGATACTTCTCTTGCTCACCTTTCTGTTCTCTCTGAAAAAAGTCTATGTCTTGGGTCTGCCTTTGATGGAGGTTGTATTCCTGCCCGACGGATACGCGGTCTTTCTGGTCTCTCTGGGTCTCGTGCTGGGGGTGGCAGGGAGTTTCATTGCCATCGGACGGTTTTTCAGGGTCTAATCCTTACTTTTTCAGGGAAGCCATTGAGTGGAATGAGGCGAGTATCGGGATGTCGTGCTTTTCTCCGTGCCATGGCGACGCTTTGCTGTCTCTGTGCAGGAGATGCCTGGGCCGATCCCGCCGCAAGCGCCGTGGGACGGAAGGGCCAGATTGAGAAGATCGAGAGCAATCTCTTGAGGGAAAGGGAGCAGTACCTGAAGTTCGATGAGAGAGAGAAGGAACTCCTGGTGCAACTCTCTGGACTGGAGAAGGAGATCGCCGAAAAGAAGGAAAGCCTGGGGGAATTGGAGGACAGGATCGCCCTCAGCAAGCCGGAACTGGCCAAGTTGCGCGAGAAACTGGCCCGTACGGAAAGATCCTTGAAGGAGGTTGAGGAGAGGTTGGCGAAGAGGCTGGTCGCCTTCTACAAGTACGCAAAAAGGGGATATATCCGGGTGTTGGCGGTATCCAAGGATTTGGATGACCTTGACAAAAAGGCCCAATACCTCGGGGTCATCGTGCGTGGAGACCGACGTCTTCTCCAAGAGACCGTGGCGCTGCAGCAGAAGTATGAACACGAATTCCTCCTGGTGCGAGAAAAACTCGCGTCCATCGAACGCATGGAAAAGGAGACCAGCGAGCGACTCCTTTCAATCAAGGAAGACATGGACCGGAAGGTCCTGGTCCTCATGAAAATTCACAATGAAAGGGAATTCTATGAGACGGGGGTAAAGGAGCTGGAGTCGGCGGCCAGGGGCCTGAGGGAGACCTTGCTCCATCTGGACAAGGGTCAGCCCGGACAGAGAGACCTGCCCTCTCGCTTCGCCTCGGCCAAGGGCAAGCTGCCGCTCCCGAGTCCCGGGAAAATCATCCGGGGAGAGCGTTCAGGGGCGGATAACGGTCTCAAGGGGGTTCTCATCGAATACCGGTCCGGGGCAGAGGTAAAGGCGGTCTTCCCGGGCAGGGTGGACTTTTCCGGGAATCTCAGGGGTTACGGGGAGATCATTGTGATCAATCATGGTTCCAGATTTTTCACCGTAACGGCCTATCTCAGCAAGAGGAAGAGGGAAGAGGGTGACATGGTAAAGGCGGGGGACGTGATCGGTCTGCTGGGCAAGGAAGGGACCACCTCCGATGCAAGACTGTATTTTGAAATACGGCAGGGCGCAGCCAACCTCGATCCCCTGGAATGGCTAAAAGTTCATTGATTTTTGCCTGGGGCGAGCATTATACTACCCTCCGGAGAGAAGATCGAGAAGGCCTCAGGGCCAGAAAAATAGTGAGGTGCAAGGGTATGGGTTTCAGAATCGGCAGGGTCTCTTGTGAGACCGTTCTCATATTTCTCGTCATAGCCGGGGTGATGTTCTTCAATGGTCACAGCGGGAACGTCAAGGCCGGGACCGACGACGTTTACAAGAATCTGGAGGTGTTCGCCGAGGTGCTCCGTCAGATAGAGAGGAACTATGTGGAACCTCAAGAGGCGAAGCAGCTCATTTACAGTGCCATAAAAGGCATGGTCCAGAGCCTTGATCCCCATTCGTCGTTTATGACAAAGGATGAGCATCAGGACCTTCTAATGGAAACGAAGGGTAGTTTTTCCGGGGTGGGCATCGAGATTACCGTGCGCGAGGGTGTCATTATCGTTGTCTCACCCATCGAGGGGACTCCGGCATACGAGGCGGGGATTGAATCCGGGGACAGAATCGTCAAGATCAACGATAAGCCGACCACCGATATGAGCCTGATCGATGCAGTGAAGAACATACGCGGTGAAAAGGGGACGAAGGTCAAACTGACCATCATGCGGGAGGGTCGAGAAAAGCCCCTTGAATTCGTTATCACTCGGGATGTCATTCCCCTCAGGAGCGTTCGCAATCTCAAGCTGACCCCTACGGTGGGGTATATACGGGTTTCCAACTTTCAGAGCAAGACCACGGAAGACCTCACATCTGCCCTCGACGCAGTCGAGAAAAACGGGAGGCTGGAAGGTCTGATCCTTGACCTCAGGAACAATCCCGGGGGATTGCTTTCCCAGGCTATAGAGGTATCTGATCTTTTCCTGGATTCCGGGTTGATCGTGAGCACCAAGGGAAGGGATCCCTCTCAGAATATGCAGATTTCGGCGCACAAAGGTGACAAGGAAAGGTTGTACCCCATCGTTGTGCTGGTCAACGGAGGGAGTGCGAGCGCAGCTGAGATTGTTGCCGGTGCATTGCAGGACAACAAGCGGGCGCTGGTGCTCGGCACCAAGACCTTCGGGAAGGGGTCCGTACAGACCATCCTCCCTCTTTCGGACGGATCGGGGTTGCGGTTGACCACCGCGCGGTACTACACACCAAGCGGAAGGTCGATCCAGGTGAGCGGAATTACCCCGGACATCGAAATGAAATTTGTCCCTCCCATCGTGGATGAGGACAAGGAGAAGGCCAGGAGGTTGATTCGAGAAGAGGACCTGAAAGGCCACATGGTCAATGAAGTGAAAAAGGGTGCGGAACCTGGAAAGGAAGGAGACAGGAAAGATCAGGACGGGAAGGCGAAGACCTTGCTCGAAAGGGATAATCAGGTCCGTCAGGCCCTGCAGTTGCTCCAGACTTGGCACATTTTTTCCAACATGAAGACCGGGGAATGACCAGGGGCAACCTATCAAGGCGGCTTCATTTCGGCATGGGCTCGGTTTCATAAATGGCATCTCAGAAGCGAAAGGCGAAAGGCGCCACAAGGCAGGGCCCATCACGTCGCAGCCTGGTCAGTGTCCTGTTGATTACCGTGCTGATCTCGATCGGCGGGTCTGTCTACCTCGCCCGGTCGATGGATCGCGTCACACGCCCTGTCTACGAGGAAGTTCACCCAGTCCCTTCAGATCTCAACCAGGAAATCGCCAGGATCGACGAAGCGATCTATGAAACGTTTTACCAGGAGGGCATCCCGGAGACGGACATCCTTTTCGTGGAGGTGAGGCACCGGTATGAGAATGGTCGGGATTGGGAGTTTACGGACATCGTTGTGAGGGTGCGGGATAAGAGGTCGCTGGATGATCTGGAAAGGGTCATGTCCGGGGCGATCTCTTCGCTGGCGCCGGCGGTCCGGTACGTGCGAGAAGTGACTCCGAGAGGGGAGTCGATGTGTGATGTCTTCGCGCTGGGGCATCACTCGCACAGGATAACCATCGCGGGTCGAGTGCCTGAGACGAAACCCGGGCCCAAGGGCCTCCCTAAGATCGCAATCATCATTGACGATGTCGGTTACGATGTGGAGACGGCCCGCTCGTTCCTTCGTCTGGATATCCCGCTGACCCTTTCCATTTTGCCCAGTTCACCCCATGCCGTGCTTATTGCGAAGGAGGCCCACGAAAACGGGCGGGAACTGATCCTCCATTTGCCGATGGAGCCGAAAGGGTACCCCAAGTTGAAACCGGGACCGGGCGCTGTTTTGGTCGGAATGCCGGGAGAAACCATCTCAGGAATCATGGATGATCATTTGAAGCGGTTCCCCCAGGTTCGGGGGGTGAACAACCATATGGGTTCGCGCTTCACGGAAATAGAAGAGGGCATGGCTGTGGTCTTTGCCGAATTGCGCAAGAGAGGACTTTTCTATGTGGACAGCAGGACGACCCACAGAACCGTTGCGCCGATGCTCGGCAGAAAAATGGGTGTGCCTGTTGCTGCTAGGGGTGTCTTTCTGGATAATGATCTTTCCTCAAAGGCCATGAGGTTCCAGACAGAGCGTCTGCTGGGGATGGCAAGACATGCTGGGCACGGGATAGGTATCGGCCATCCCCACAGGGAGACCTTGAGATGCCTGAGGGATTCCCTGAAAAGAATCAAGAGAGAGGCCCAGGTGGTGCCTGTATCCGAAATCGTGCATCTTGCGAATGGGGACGATGTCCTTAACGCAGGGAGAGATAAGGGGGAACGGTAGTGAAGGTTGCGTTGCTGGATTTGAAGAGACAGTATGAGACCGTGCGAGACGAAATTCGGGTGGTGACGGAAGAGGTTTTTGCCTCCCAGCAGTTCATTCTCGGGCCTAAGGTTGCCGAACTGGAGATGAGGGTCGCCGAGTACTGCCGGTGTGAGTATGCTGTGGGTGTCTCATCCGGGACGGATGCGCTTCTGATATCGCTGATGTGTGCAGGAATCGGCAGAGGTGATGTGGTGATCACGTCACCCTACACCTTTTTTGCCACAGCGGGTGCTGTGGCGAGGGTAGGTGCGCGCCCACTGTTTGTCGATATTGAAGAGCATACCTACAACATGGATCCTTTGAGGCTGGAGGAAGCCGTCGCCCGGTTGGGTGCCGCGGAGAAAGGCCGGCTGAAGGCCATCATCCCGGTGCACCTCTATGGACAGTGTGCGGACATGGAGCCTATTCTCGATGTGGCCGGTAAGCACGGTCTCGTGGTCATCGAAGATGCGGCTCAGGCCATCGGCTCTGAATATGAATGGAGTGACGGCAAGGTAAGCAGAGCCGGTTCGATGGGAGAATACGGCTGCTTCTCCTTTTTCCCCTCCAAGAATCTGGGGGCTTTTGGGGACGGAGGGATGGTTGCGGTCTCAAGTCGTGAGCTTTACGACCGGCTCAAGATATTGCGTGTCCACGGCTCGGAACCCAAATACTATCACGAGACCATAGGGGGTAACTTCCGATTGGATGCCCTCCAGGCTGCGATTCTCGGGGTGAAGCTCAAATATCTCGATGCATGGACAGGCCGGAGGGTCCACAATGCAAAGGTCTATGGACGTCTCTTCGAAGCGGAAGGCCTGAGTGACATTGTGTTGCCCCATGTGAAAGAGAAGAGGCATATCTACAATCAATTCGTCATCAAGCTCAGGGAGAACCGAGACGAAATGAGGACGTTCCTGAGCGAAAGAGGCGTAGGAACGGAGGTGTACTACCCTGTTCCTCTGCATCTGCAGGGGTGCTTCCGAGACCTGGGATACAAGGAGGGGGATCTTCCCGTGGCAGAGGAGGCGGCAAAAAAGACCCTCGCTCTGCCGATTTATCCGGAACTGGGGGAGGATGAAATGGCTTATGTTGTTCATGTTATTAAAGAATTTGTGGAAAAAGGCTAGGTGTCTGGACTTTGTATCCTGGTAAAAAAAGGACTTGACAGAGGTTTTTTGCCGTGTTAATCGTACGGTTCGCGTTTCGGGTGGAGAAAAGCAGTTGACTTCTCTGTCCGAAGAGATTAAAATCAATTTCAATCTTGCTCTTTGAAAACTAAATAGTGATGCCGATGTGGGCCAAGTCAAAAGAAATGGATCACTGATCCAAATGGATTAATTGGAGAGTTTGATCCTGGCTCAGAATGAACGCTGGCGGCGTGCATAACACATGCAAGTCGAACGAGAAACCCCGGGCTTGCTCGGGGGAGTAAAGTGGCGCACGGGTGAGTAACGCGTGGGTAACCTGCCCTTGAATCGGGAATAACTCCGTGAAAACGGGGCTAATACCGGATATTGTCCCGGAGCCGCATGACATCGGGATGAAAGGTGACCTCTTCATGAAAGTTGCCGTTCAGGGAGGGGCCCGCGTACCATTAGCTAGTTGGTAGGGTAAAAGCCTACCAAGGCGACGATGGTTAGCTGGTCTGAGAGGATGATCAGCCACACTGGAACTG
>JAFGPH010000421.1 GCA_016926135.1 Deltaproteobacteria bacterium | reverse complement strand
CTGCTCTCTCTGGCTGCCAACGTACCCTTTGATGATCGGTTGAACCGCCAGGGACGAGTTGAAGACCTCTCCCGTCAACTCATGCGGGATTTCCTCAAGGAAGTGAAAAGCGATCTCGCACGGCAAGCGGCCAGGCTGCCCATGGTCGAACTCGGTCGTCAAATGAACGTGATCGGTGGATCGCCTGAAGCCCCATTTCCCCTCAACGTCGGGCTTCTGTTTTTTCACCCGGAGCCTTTTCGGTTTTTTCCTGCCACTCAGATCGATGTGGTCTGGTTTCCGGAAGGTCCTGGCGGCGACCGCTTTACGGAAAAGGTCTTTCGCGGCCCGCTTGCGCGTATGCTGCGGGAGGCTCTGGACTACATCAAGCGCAACTATCTCAATGAAACGGTGATCAAACATCCCGACCGGGCCGAGGCTACACGTGTGGCCAACTTCCCCTACGAGGCTGTTGAAGAAGCCTTGGTGAATGCGATCTACCACCGCAGCTACGAGATCCGGGAGCCTGTCGAGGTGCGCCTTACACCGGGGGATTTGGTGGTGCTCAACTTCCCCGGTCCCGACCCTTCCATTCGTCTCGACCAACTCAGGAAGGGAAAGGCCATTCCCCGTCGGTACCGCAACCGCCGTATCGGTGAATTTCTCAAGGAGTTGGACCTCACCGAAGGCCGCGCCACAGGCATCCCGAAAATCCTGCGCGCCATGCGTGATAACGGCTCTCCAGCGCCCGAATTCGAGACGGATGACGACCGAACCTATTTCATGATCCGTTTGCCGGTCCATCCCGATGCTTCATCCCTCGCTTCTGAGGAAAGCACCCCCCAAGTCACCGACCAGATGACACCCGAAGTCGCACCCCAAGTTGCGCCCGAAGTCACGCGGTTGCTATCGGCCCTTAGGGGCGACATGGATCGTCAGTCTCTGCAAAAGGCTCTTGGGCTTAAGGCTGAGAAGAATTTCCGCTTGGTATATCTGCGCCCAGCGCTCGACGCTGGGCTCATTGAGATGACCGTCCCGGATAAACCCCGCAGCAGCAAACAGAGGTACCGGCTGACGACCAAAGGGAGAGGATTGCGGGAAAAGAGGTGATTCGATGTTCGTGCGAAGACGCGAAGGCGAGAAGAAAGGATATTCGGGATGAGGAGTAAAAGAGTGAGATGGAGAGTCATCGACGGCAATCTCAGATCGAGGGTCGCCACAGACCCCAACCAAAATACCCACTCCGCGACTTCGTGACTTCGCGTGAGGAACTGACATGGACAGAAGGCAAAAACTCGAACTCACCTGGATCGGCAAGGAGAACCGGCCCAAGTTGGAACCGCGGATTCTCCTCGAAGACCCGGAGAAGTCCTACCATGCCAAGCACCGGGTGACGGATAGAGATATCTTCGACAACCGGCTGATCTACGGAGACAACCTACTGGCGCTGAAGGCCTTGGAGTCGGAGTTCACAGGCAAGGTCAAGTGTATATATACTGATCCTCCGTTCAATACTCAGCAGGCGTTTGAGCATTACGACGACACCATTGAGCACTCTACTTGGCTCAGCTTGATGAGGGACCGCCTAGAATTGCTTCGCAGGCTCTTATCCAATGAAGGAACGGTATTTGTTCACATAGACGATAATGAGTTGGGTTACCTCGTAGTTCTTATGGATGAGCTTTTTGGCCGTAATAACCGCCTCTACATTGTCACGTTTAAGCAAGGGTCGGCGACAGGCCACAAGTCAATAAACCCAGGCTGTGTGAACACGACAAACTTCCTTCTGATTTATGCAAAGGACAAGTCTTGCTGGGCACCGAATCGCGTCTTCACTTCCAGGGAGCGCGATGACCGGTACAATCAGTTCATCGAGAACATAGATGATCCGTTCCCAGAGTGGAGAATGACAACGTTGATCAAGGCCTTCTCGAAAGCAAGAGGCTTAACTGAGAAAGACGGACGTAACTATGCGAAGGCAAACCGTTTGGAATTGGACAAGTTTGTTGTGCAAAACGCCGCGAGTGTTATTCGTTCCGCACGCCCAAGCTATGAGGGAGTCAGTGCTGCCGCGCGTTTGATGATCGATGAGTCGAAACGAAATAGAGGAACTGTTTTCAGGCTTCAGCGAGACGGCTTCCTGGACATTTACCTGAAGGGTGGTGAACGAATCCTTTTCTACGCCGATAAGCTCAAGGACATTGATGGGGAGATGGTTGCTGGTGAACCGCTTACAACCCTATGGGACGACATCCTTTCTAACAACCTTCATGCCGAAGGCGGGGTCGCATTCCCAAAAGGAAAGAAGCCGGAGGGCCTGATCAAACGAACGCTTGATCTGACAACGGATAAAGGTGATTGGGTTCTCGACTCGTTTGCCGGATCAGGAACAACAGGTGTCGTTGCTCACAAGATGGGCAGGCGCTGGATCATGGTAGAGCTTGGCGAACAATGCCATACGCATATAATCCCGAGGCTCAGAAGGGTAATAGACGGGGAGGAACCTAGTGGCGTTACAGCCGCAGTCGGCTGGAAGGGAGGCGGCGGGTTCCGTTATTACAGGCTCGCGCCTTCCTTGCTGGAAAAGGACAAATGGGGCAACTGGGTCATCAACAAGACCTACAACGCAGCCATGCTGGCCGAGGCCCTGTGCAAGCTGGAAGGGTTCACCTACGCGCCGAGTGACTCGGTGTACTGGCAGCATGGGCATTCCACGGAGCAGGATTTCATCTATGTCACCACTGCACACCTGAGCCACGAACAGCTTCAGCAGCTTTCCGATGAGGTGGGGCCGGACCGGTCGCTCGTGGTGCTCTGCACTGCCTTCCGCGCTCGGGCCGACCGCTATCCCAACTTGACGGTGAAGAAGATCCCCAAGGCCGTGCTTGCGCGCTGCGAGTGGGGCCATGACGACTACAGCCTGCGAGTAGAAAACCTGCCCAAGGCCCCCCCAACGCCCGGTCAGATTTCTCTCTTTGAAGGGGAGGATGTCTCATGAGGGTGTTTTTGGAGATTCCTTACTCAGTGTGTAAAGAATCGGGCAGTTCAGGAAGAAAAGCTACTCACTGCGTAGCCAATCATGGTGCGAGGGATGTCGCCTTATCCAATGCGGACAAGTTTTCCCGGAAAGGAATTGCCGAGGATTCCTCGGTGGTTCAAATTCAGCCGGGTGGCAGTTCGTGCAAGATTTGCACAAACTGCCCGCAATAGAGCCGTTCGCGTCTTCGCGCCTTCGCGTGAACCCCAAGGAGCTAATCCATGAATCGCCATGTCAACGCCATTGCCGGTCGATTGAGCCTGCGCCCTCCTCAGCGCCGGTCCCTGGAGATCCTCGACCGCATAACGGAAATCGCACCCCCCGGCAAAGACCCCGATGCAGCGGCTCACCTTTCAATCATTCAAAGCGAATTCCCCACAGTTACGGATTTCGAGCGCGATTTTCCGTCTCTCTGCTTTGCACTGGCTACCGGGGTGGGCAAGACACGGCTGATGGGGGCCTTCATCAGCTACCTCCATCTCGCCCACGGCATCAACAACTTCTTTGTGCTGGCCCCCAACCTCACCATCTACAACAAGCTCATAACCGATTTCACCGCCAACACGCCCAAGTACGTATTCAAGGGCATTGCGGAATTTGCGGCGGAGCCTCCGCTGGTCATTACCGGCGACACCTATGAGAGCGGGGTCGGCGTGCGGGAGGAATCGCGAAGGCAGCGCCTGCTGCCCGGGATGGCGGAATATGTGGGGGTGCATGTGAACATCTTCAACATCTCCAAAATCAATTCGGAGGTGCGCGGCGGCAAGTTCCCCCGCATCAAACGACTATCTGAATACATCGGGGAAAGCTATTTCGATTACCTCGCAAGCCTGCCCGACCTGGTGCTGCTCATGGACGAATCGCACCGTTACCGTGCAAGCGCCGGGGTGCGGGCCATCAACGAGCTCAAGCCCATCCTGGGGCTGGAACTCACCGCCACGCCCTTTGTGGAAGCGAGTCGAGGGTCTGCGGCATTCAAGAATGTGATCTACGACTATCCGCTGGGAAGGGCCATGGCCGACGGCTTTGTAAAGGAGCCTGCGGTTGTCACCCGAAAGAACTTCAACCCGAGCGGCATGTCACACGACGAGATCGAGCGACTGAAGCTTGAGGACGGTATCCGCCTACATGAAAGCGTCAAGGTGGAATTGGAGACTTATGCCCGCGAAACCGGCAACCCGATCGTCAAGCCCTTCCTGCTGGTGATCGCCCGGGACACGAACCATGCCGGGCAGTTGCTGCAGTTGATTCAGTCCGATGCCTTTTTCGAGGGCCGCTACCGGGAAAAGATCATCCAGGTCGACTCCAGCAGGACCGGCAAGGAAGAAGAGGAGATGATCGAGCGCCTCCTCAAGGTGGAGGCCACTGACGAGCCCACGGAGATCGTCATCCACGTGAACATGCTCAAGGAAGGCTGGGATGTGACCAACCTCTATACCATTGTGCCGCTGCGTGCGGCCAATGCGCGCATCCTGATCGAGCAGTCCATCGGCCGTGGGCTGCGCCTTCCTTTTGGCAAGCGCACGGGTGTCACAGCTGTGGACCGGCTAAACATCGTGGCCCATGACCGATTTCAGGAGATTATTGACGAGGCCAATCGGCCGGATTCCCCCATCCGGTTACAGACGGTCGTACTCGACCCGACAGAGCTGGGACAGAAGACCGTCACGGTGGTGTCCCAGCCACTCCTCGCGACGAAACTGGGACTCAAGCCGCAGCAGGTGTCCGGCGCCACTGAGGTGGCCGGGGCGAAACAGGCGCCGGTTTTCACCAAGCCCGAGGAACAGAAGGTGGCACAGATTGCCTGGGATGTGATCCGCAAGATGGGAAACCAGCCGCAGAAGGTGCCAAGCCTGACACATCTCAAGAAACCGGAGATCCAGGCCGCCATCGTCAAGGCGGTGCAGGAACAATATCAGCCGGTGCAGTTGGAACTGGAAGGGATTACAGAGAAGCCGGACATCCCCGAGGTGGTCGCAAAGACGACGGAACTGGTCAACCAAGAGACCATTCAAATCCCGCGCATCCTGGTAGTTCCCAAAGGAGAGGTGAAGTCGGGTTTCAGGCCGTTTACTCTCAAGTTGGACTCGCTGAATTACCCGGCTGTGTCCAATGAGTTGTGGATTCAGCATCTGCGGACCAACCAGCTCGAAGTGCTCTCCCTCGGCCGGGGTGGCCCGGAGGAGGCGCGGATGGAGGATTATGTGGTGAGCGGCCTGGTCGATTTCGACGATATCTCCTACGACGAGCACGCCGACCTGCTCTATGATCTGGCCGGCCAGGTCGTGCAGCATTTCAAGACCTATCTTTCAGAAGATGACGCGCGAAAGGTACTGCGCTGCTACCAGAAACCCATCGCCCAATTCATCCACGCTCAGATGCAGGCACACTACTGGGAAGAGGCCGTGGATTATGAGGTGAAGGTCACCAAGGGGTATATTCCTCTGAAAGTAAGCGCATATACCTCGACCGTTGGGGATCCGCCCGCTGACTATAGGCTTTCACCCTCGGATAAGAGCAACATGGCGAAGTATCTTTTCGGAGGCTTTGCGCGCTGCCTCTATCCGGTTCAGAAGTTTGATTCGGATACCGAACGCCAGCTATCTGTGATCCTCGAACGAGATTCGATCAAGTGGTTCAAGCCCGCTAAGGGACAGTTCCAGATCTTTTATCGCCACGGCGCTGACCATCTCGAATACCAACCTGACTTCGTGGCCGAGACTGCGGATGCAGTCTTCATGCTCGAACCCAAGGCCAGCAACCAGATGGATGATCCGATCGTGCTTGCAAAGCAGGAGGCTGCCCTGAAGTGGTGCACCAATGCATCGAACCACTCACGGGGCTATAGCGGAAAGCCCTGGCGCTACCTGCTGATTCCCCATAACGAGATCGCCACGAACATCACCCTGGATGCTTTGTCTGCCCGGTTCGGCAATTGAGAATCATTCCAGTGTTCGTGGGTCTCTTCGGGCCAGCAGGATCACGGTCTTGCCCGTCTGCACCACTTCGCCGCGCTGGTTGATCACCTGTTTTTCAAAGGCCAGGATCCCCCGATCTTTCTTGGAGGTTTCCCGCATCTCGGAGACCACCTGCTCCACGTGAATGGTGTCGTTGACGAATATCGGCGACTTGAATTGCCATTCCAGGGATAGAAAAGCCAGCAGGGTGTCCTCGACCAGAGGGGAGGAGAGGCCGGTGTGGATCACCAGGCCGAGGAGTCCATGGGCGATCGGTTTGCCGAACTGTGTCCCGGCGGCATATTCGGCATCGGTGTGCAGCCGGTTGTGGTCCCACGAGAGATTGCTGAAATTGACGACATCGGCCTCGGTCACGGTTCGTGCCTTGGTGACGAACTTCTGCCCTATGTGAAAGTCCTCGTAGTAGAGAGATCGATCCATTGCTCAGTCCAGGTTCAGAGGTTCACGGTCCAAAGGTTCAACGTCTGAGGCAGGTTCCTCATGAACCTTCCTCCATCTCCAGGGCCGCGGGGCTGGCCGCCGGGGAGGAGGTCATCTTCCCATGGGCGACCGTAAAGGCCGTATCGATTTACCAGTCGTACTCTTCCCTTTCGAGGATGGTGGCCACACCCTGACCGCCCCCCACGCAGGCGTTGGCGCATCCGTAGCGTCCCTTCTTTTCGTTCAGGATGCGGGCCAGGGTGCCGGCCAGCCGAATCCCTGTTGCGCCCAGGGCATGACCGATGGCAATGCCTCCGCCCATGACATTGACCCTCTCCGGATCCAGACCGAGCTCCCTGATGCAGTTCAGGGCCACGATCGAGAAGGCCTCGTTGATCTCCCAGTAATCGATATCCGAAGGCTTCAGGCCGATCTTTTCAAGGGCCATCCGGCTGGCCGGAACAGGGCCCACGCCCATGATGGTGGGATCCACCCCGGCGTAGCCGATGGAGCGGATGGTGGCCAGCGGTCTGATCCCTTTCTTCCTTGCCGTTTCCTTGGACATCAGCACCATCGATGAGGCAGCGGCGTTCAGGGGAGAGGAGTTTCCCGGGGTAATGACGCCGTCCTTCTTGAAGGAGGGCTTCAATTCGGCCAAACCCTCCAGCGTGGTCTCCGCGCGAACGGCCTGGTCCTTGTCCACTTTCAAAACGCTCCCGTCCGCCTGCTCCGCTTCGACGGGCAGGATCTCGCCGGCGAAGAAGCCCTCGGCCAGGGCCTTTGCGGCCCTCTGGTGGGACCGCACCCCCCATCGGTCCATCTCTTCCCTGGTAAACTTCGTCTGAGAGAAGAGCTTCTCCGCGGTCAGCCCCATGTTCACCGAGGTCATCATGTCCCAGTGACGATAGGAAGGAAGCAGAAAGAGGGCCATGTTGAGTGCAATGAGGCCCTTGTCCGAGTTGTACGTGCCCATGGGAATGCGGGTCATGTGCTCGTAGCCGCCGGCCAGGATGATGTCCGAGAAGCCCATCGCGATTTCCATGAACCCCATGTGAATGCAGGCCATGGAAGAGCCGCACTGCTGATCCAGAAACCTGGCGGGGATGGTCGCGGGCAGATTGGCCAGAAAGAGTGGGGTCCTGCCTCCGTAAGCCCACTGCTCACCAACCGCGGTCGAACAACCCACGAGAAAGTCGTCGATCTCCTCGGCCTGGATCCCCGTTCGCTGAATGATCTCGGGAAGCAGTTTGGCCAGAAGCTCGTCTCCCCTCATCCTGCAGAACCAGTCCCTGGCCGGATCGTTGGGCCGGGAGCGCGACTGGGCCGTCCTCAAATACCCTGCAATGACTACTTCTCTCATGGGCACACCTCCTCCATCAATCCTCCGGGTAGAATGTTTTTCCCGATTCGGCCATCTCCTGGATCAGGGCCGCCGGTTTGAAGCGCACCCCGTATTGCTTTTCCAGACCCAGCAGCTTGGCGCAGACGTTCTTGAGTCCCCACCGGTCTGCGTACCGGAGAATGCCGCCCCGGTACGGGGGAAATCCCGTTCCGTAAATCATGGCCAGGTCCATGTCCTGGGGACGGTCGCAGATCCCTTCCTGGATCATGTAGGCGGCCTCGTTGATCCCGCTGGCCAGCATCAGGTCGATCACCTCCTGTTTAGGCACCGTCTTGGGGGAAACGTTGTTCTCCCTGAGGTACTTCTGAATCGCTTCCACGACCTTCGGGTTGGGCACGGGTTTTTCGCCGCTGTAGTCGAAATAGCCGGCCCCGGTCTTTCGTCCGTAGCATCCGGTCCGGTACACCACCTCCGTGAGCGGGTGAACCGTGTAGCGTTCGCCCAGCCTTTTTTCGAAGGTCTTGCCCACGTGGTAGTTGATGTCGATACCGGTCAGGTCGGACAGGGTCGCAGGTCCCATGGGCATGCCGAAGTCGACCATGGCCTCTTCGATGAACGCCCCGTCCACGCCGTCGGAGGTCAGGAAGACCGCGCCACCCATGAGTCCTCCCAGTTGCCTCGAAACATAGAACCCCGGCCCGTCGTTCACGACGATGGGAATCTTCCTGATGGCCCGCGCAAAGGCCACGCAGGTGGCCAGGGTCTGATCGGAGGTCTTCCCCGCGCAGATGACCTCCAGGAGCTGCATCCGGTGAGCCGGGTTGAAGAAGTGCAGCCCGATCATACGGCCCGGGTCGTTCAGCACCCCGGCCATCTCGGTGATGGGGAGGGCCGATGTGTTGGTTCCGAAGACCGTGTGGGGCGGGCAGATCCCTTCCAGCCTCTGCCAGATATCCTGTTTGATCTTCATGTTTTCGAGCACGGCCTCGATGACCAGGTCCACGTCCTTCAAATCCTCCAGGGCGCAAGTAGTCGTCAGGCGGGAACGGATCATGGCGTCCAGGTCGGCCTGGGTCATTTTTTTCTTCCGGATGGGGTATTCGAAGGTCTTGTGTACGGCCTTCAGGGCCTTGTCGATGGCCCCTTCGTTGATGTCCCACAGCACGGCCTCAAAGCCGGCCTGGAGGAGCAGGTTGACAATGCCCGAGCCCATGACACCGCCCCCCAGCATGGCCACCTTCCGGATCTTTGCGGGTTCGACCCCCTCAATGCGTTTCAGCCTGCCGGCAGCACGCGTGTTGAGAAAGATGTGGACCAGGTTCCTGGCGACCTCGGAAACGGCGCAGTCGCTGAACAGCCCCACCTCCTTTTCGATGTCGGACTCGATGTCGAAACCGAGGCCCAGCTCAAAGGCATCGATGGCCTTGAAAGGCGCGATGTACCCCTTGGCCTTCTGAAAGGCCATGTACTTCGCGTAGGCGAGCAGGGCCGTCTTTTCCGCGGCGCTCGGAATCCTGTGGATGATGTTGCGGGTCATGCGCAGCCTGAGAGTAAGCTCCCCCCGGATGAACCTGCGGGCCGCCCTCAGCGCCGCCTCCTGGAGTGCTTCGCAGGGGACCACTTCATCCACGAGCGCCCTCTGCAATGCCGTCTCGGCCTTGATGGGTTTCCCCGTGGTGATCATCTCCAGGGCGTTGGGGAGCCCGATCAGGCGTGGAAGCCTCTGGGTCCCTCCCGCACCCGGTATGAGGCCGATCTGGACCTCGGGTTGGCCCAGATTGACACCCTGGACGGCAACACGGTAGTGGCAGGCCATGGCCGTCTCCAGCCCTCCTCCCAGGCAGTTGCCGTTGATGGCGGCAATGAACGGCTTGGGGCCGGCTTCGATGCTGTTCAGGAACCTCGCGGCCGCGAGGGTCTTTTGAAAGACTTCCTCCCTGCGCTTCACCTGCTTGAGCTGCGTGATGTCGGCGCCCGCGATGAAGTTCTTCCCCGTGCCGGTGATCACAACCGCTTTGACCCGGTTGTCGTCGAGTGCCTCCCTGACCGCTTCGGAGAAATCCTGCATCAGCTGGGGGGACATCTGGTTCACCGGTGGATTGTCCATGGTGAGCAGAACCACTCCGTCCTGTAGGTCCACCTTCACGGTCCGGTAGTCTGTCTTCATGCAAGGAATCTCCTCGTTTGCCGCGATGGGTTGAGGTTATCGGAAGATCGAGTTCAGGATGAAGAGCCGGCAAATGGTATTCGCCGGCATGGTACGGGCTTCTGTCCCGGATCGGGGTTTCCTGCCGTCGGTTTTGGATGGATACCTATCTGAAATGTCTCCAATTGTGTAGAGCTTTACTCCATACTATATACCTAAGTCAATAGAATTCATGTTTTTTCTTGACAGAAAGCAACAGGTCTTCTATAAACAAAAACAATAGTGTTCGGTCGTCCGCCGCGTAACCCCACCTGGAAATTGAACGAAACATGAAGATCAGCGAGCTCTCCAGCCGAACCCGTGTGCCCAAGGAAACCATCCACTATTATGTGCGCGAGGGGCTCGTGCCGAAACCCAAGAAGAAGGGAAGGAACGTTGCGGATTACGACGAAAGCTTCATCGAGCGCATTCACCTCATCAAGGAAATCCAGGATCACTTCTTCCTTCCCCTGTCTCTCATCAAAGAAATCATCAAGCGGCAGAACAAGTCCCCTGAGCTGAAGGCCCTGTTGAAACTGCGCATGGGCTACTTCAGCCCCCTGGATCAGCTCCTGGAAAAGGAGGTGGTCGGACTGGAGGCCTTTTCAAAGGCCTCGGGAATGGCTGAGAAGTGGATCGTCAAGTTCATGGAATGGGGGGTCTTCACTCCTGAGTCCCGCGACGGCAGGGACGTGTATTCCCAGGATGACGTGATCCTGGGGAGGTTGCTGGTCGATCTGGATCGCGCAGGCTTGGGTCCCAAAGACGGAGTCGACCCCGCGGTCGTGAAGGGCTACATCCGGATCTACAAGAAGATTGTGAACATGGCCCATGAAAGCTTTCTGAAGACGGCCCCGGAACGGCTCAGGCCCGAGGAGAGCCTTGCGAAGGGGATCCGGGGGCGAGAGCTCATGGGGGTTTTTTTCTATCACCTCTACCGGAAGCTGGCCAAAGAGAAAGAAAGTGAACGGGAAAGGAGGCGGACCGTCAAGAAGAAGGCCGGTCCGGGATAGAGATCGGACGACATTGGACCCTGGTTGACTTTGAATCGCACTTCGTAAACCCAACCCGATGAAAGGAGATGAAGGCTATGAGAAGATCGAGAGGTGGATGGATCATGATAGCGTCTCTTGGCCTTGTCCTCGCCATGGTTCTCCCGACCCTGGCCGCCGATGTGATCAAGATCGGCGTGATTGGTCCCATGAACTTTGTTCAGGGCAAAGGCCACTGGAACGGGGCCATCATGGCGGCCGAGGAATTGAATGCCAAGGGCGGTGTCCAGGTCGGCAGCAAGAAGATGAAGGTCGAGCTGGTCAAGGCGGATTCGAATGAGTTCCTGAGCCTGACCGACGCCACCAACGCCATGGAACTTCTGCTCACCCGCCAGAAGGTGCATTTCATCGTAGGCGGGTTCCGGACCGAGGCCGTCCTGGCCATGCAGGACCTGGCCATGGACCACAAGAAGATTTTCATCGGCTGCGGCGCAGCGCATCCCGAGCTTTGCGAGAGGGTGGCCAAGGACTACAATCGGTACAAGTACTTTTTCAGACTCACCCCCTTCAATTCCACCTACCTGGTCCGCACATCCTTCATTCATATGGCAACGGTGGGGGCCATCCTGAAGAAGGCCCTGAATCTGCCCGCCGTGAAGGTTGCGATCGCCGCGGAAAAGGCCGTCTGGGTGGACCCCATGGTCGCCGCGGCCAAGGGTACCATCCCGAAGATGGGGATGGAACTGGTCGGCGTCTGGCAGCCCTCGGATAAGGCGACCGATGTGAACGCCGAGCTCTCCGCAATCCAGCGCTCAGGGGCCCAGATTGTCTTCACGATCTTCTCCGCGTCCGTCGGCATCACCTTCACAAGACAGGCGGGGGAGCTCAAGATGCCGGCCGCGCAGGTGGGGATCAACGTGGAGGCCCAGAAGGACGCCTTTTGGGAGGCCACCCAGGGCATGGGCAACTACGTGATGACCCTGAACACCTACGCACGAGGCGTGGAAGCCAATGAATTGACCAAGCCTTTCATGGACACGTACATCCGGAAATTCGGCGAAACGCCCACCTACACGGCGGACACCTACACGGCGATCAAATACGCCCTGGTTCCGGTGATCGAGAAGGAGGGGACACTTGATGCGAATAAACTGGTCGCCGCCATGGAAGTTCGCGAGTTCGATACCCCTTCCGGCAGGATCAAATACATGAAGGACAAGGAAGGCCGCCCCCTCCATGACCCAACCTGGGGCCCCGGTTACCTGACCAGCCTGGGGGTCCAGTGGCAGGACGGCAAACTCGTGGGCGTGTGGCCCAACAAATGGAAGGCGACACCCCAGGCGCCTGAGGTAACCTACAAGGGGATCCTCCCTTACAAGGTCCCGCCTTGGGTCGTCCAGGCGCACAAGAAGTGAGCTGCGGAGCCTGGAGTGCGGCGGTCTCGGGTTCGGCTGCTTCACCCATGAACCCGGACCCGGAACCGTTGCGCCCCCGTGTCGGAACCTCCGAACCTTCACGGAGAAGAATATCTTGGTTTTGGATATTCTCATCAGCGGCCTGATCAGCGGCAGCATGTATGCCCTTCTGGCCATCGGCTTCTGCCTGATTTTCGGCGTGGCCCGGATCGTCAACATCGCCCATACCGCCTTCTACATGGTGGCCGCCTATGGCATCTACTTTGCCTCCCACAAGCTGGGGCTCCATCCACTCTGGGGCATGATGGGAAGCATCATCGTGGTGACCCTGCTGGGTCTGGCCATGTACCGCCTCTTCATCGACCCCATCCGGGAGCATGAGGGGGCGGTCCTGATCGGAACCATAGCCCTGGCTATGGCCTTTCAGGAGATCATGCTGCTCCTTTTTTCAGGCGACTATCTGAGCGTGCCCTCCCTGATCAAGGGCTTTTTCACGCTTCTGGGCGTCAAGGTCTTCTATCAGCAGTTACTCACCTTCGGCGCGGTGCTCCTGATCCTTGCGGCCCTCCGGCTCCTGCTGGCGAAGACGAAACTGGGCCTGGCCATCCGGTCCACGGCCCAGGACCGGGAGGTGGCCAATCTGATGGGGATGAACGAGAGCCGGGTGGCTATGGTGACCATGGGCATCTCGGTGGCCCTGGCAGCCTTCACCGGCGCCATGGTCGTCCCCCTGACCATCGTGAACCCCCACATGTGGATGCACCCCCTCATCATGATGATGGCGGTCGTGGTGCTGGGAGGATTGGGCAGCATCAAAGGGAGCTTCGTGGGCGCCTACATCCTTGGATTCGCCGAGGCCCTGGTGGTCTTCGTGGCGCCCAAGGGCGCATTTCTCAAAGGCTCCGTGGCCCTTTCCATCATGATCCTGGTCCTGCTCATCAGGCCGGAAGGCCTCTTCGGCGTTCGTTTCGAGGAAGAGAGATAGGCGTGGGTCTTCTCGGTTACTATGTGAGAAAGCTTTTCAGCATTTTCAAGGGGGAAGTGCTGGTTCTCCCCAGCCGCGTCATTGTCCTCCTGTTCTTCCTGTCGCTGCTCTTCCTACCCCTCATCACGCAGGATTCCTATGTGCTGCGGATTCTCATCCTGACCAGCATTTTCGCCATCCTCGCCGCCAGTTGGGATCTGCTGTCGGGCTTCACGGGACAGTTGAACTTCGGTCATGCGCTGTTCTTTGGGGTG
>JAFGPH010000061.1 GCA_016926135.1 Deltaproteobacteria bacterium | reverse complement strand
GTTCGGGGAAGTCATGAATCGGGGGGCATACGTCAGCGATGTCTATATGGGATACCGACAGTCCCCCCACTTCATCATCGCCGTGCGGAGGCAGGAGGACGGAAACAGCTGGATCATGCGCACAACAGTGGACTCGGAGGTCTTCGCGGAGATCGTGCGCGCCGCTCAGGTGGGCAGGACGGGCGATGCCTTCGTGATCAACAAGGCGGGCTTGTACCAAACGCGACCCCGATTCGGTGGAGAGATCTTGGGGAAGGCTGGCCTGGAGCCCAGCCTTTTCGGGGGCCGGACGACGGTTATCGAGGCCAGGAATGAACATGGCCAAAGGGTCCTCTACGCCGGATGCTGGGTGAAGGGAGACAAGTGGCTCCTGGTGATCAGCGAGAGCCTGGCCGGCGAGATGTCGAGCCTCATTGCCACCCAGGAGGTGGAAATCGCTGTCTTTGCGGTGGGGGTCCTGGCCATCATCTTCACCACCGTTTTCACGACCCGTTCGGCCGTGGGCCGCCTCAGACAGGCGGACGAAGATATGAATCGGCTGAACGCACAGCTTGTCCACTCCGACAAGCTGGCCGCGCTGGGCAAGATGTCCGCCAGCGTGGCCCATGAGATCAACAACCCCCTGGCGGTCATCCTGCAGAAGACAGGGTGGATGGAGGATCTCCTTGCAGAGGAGGAGCCGGGGCATGTGAAGAACCTGGCGGAATATGAAAAGTCCCTCAAGACCATCGATGAATATGTGGAACGGATGCGGAAGGTGGTCCACAACATGCTCGGGTATGCCCGCAAGATGGAACCGCATCAGGAAAGGGTGGATATCAACGAGACCGTGCGACGGACCGTGGATCTTTTGGAGAACTACGCCCGCACGAATAACATCGCCATTCAAACGGACCTGACCCCGGATCTCCCGATCATCGCGAGCAGCCAGTCCGAACTCCAGCAGGTCTTCTTTAACCTGATCTCCAACGGCATCGATGCCATAGGAAAGGAGGGAATTGTGGTCATCACGAGCAGACAAGAGGACTCGGAGATCGTGGTGAACATCGCCGACAACGGCCCGGGGATTCCCGAGGAACGACGGAAGAACCTTTTCGAGCCTTTCTTCACGACCAAGGAGGTGGGAAAGGGCACGGGCCTCGGTCTGTGGGTCAGTTACAATATCATGAGGAACCTGGGGGGATCGATCAGCTTTACCAGCGGGGAGGGCGAAGGCACCAACTTTGCCGTCCGGATCCCGATCATGGTTCCGGAAGCGAGTTAGGAGGATGTCTTTCCAAACGGGGCGAGTCCCCTTTGACGAGGAGGTGAACATGGATTCCTTCAGAGTGTTGATCGTGGATGATGAGCAGCCCTTTGTGGAGACGACCGTGAACCGGCTGGCCAAAAGGGACATCGAGGCAGAGGGGGTCCTGAGCGGCGAGGAGGCACTGGAGACCATGAAGAAAAGGCTCTTCGACGTGGTCGTGCTGGACATCAAGATGCCCGGCGGCATGGATGGAATCGAGACCCTGAGGGAAATGAAGAAGATCCAGCCCCTTGCAGAAGTCATCCTTTTGACCGGCCACGCTTCGGTCGAGACCAGTATCGAGGGTATGAAACTGGGGGCCTTTGACTACCTGCTGAAGCCCGTGTCCCTTGAGGACCTCATGGTCAAGCTGGCCCAGGCCTTTGAAAAGAAGGACAGCCACGAGCAGAAGATCCGCAAGGCCAAGATCAGGGATCTGATGCGGTTTCCGGGGAGGGTCTTTGACCAGGAGAAGGAAAAATGAAGTCGCGGGATTCCGTGACCGGGTTTCCGCGGCGGCGAGAACGGGTTCGCAGTACCGGGGGCAAATAGAACTTGGCAAACAGGCTGAATAGAGATATAAAAAACCGCTCCTGCCCATTGACTATGCCACCCCCAAGGAGGCCCAGGAATATGGGGGGTGGCTTTCGACCAACAAGGGGAAAAATCCCGGGATGAGTGTGAACCGAATCAGGGAGGTGATGCCCTTTGGAATCCTTTCGCGTGCTCGTTGTAGATGACGAAGAGGAATTCGTAAATACCCTTGTGAAAAGGCTGAACTTGCGGGGGGCAGCGGCTTCCGGGGCGGGGAGCGGGCAGGAGGCCTTGAATTTCCTGGACGAAAGACCTGCCGACGTGGTCGTTCTGGATGTGAAGATGCCCGATATGGACGGTATTGAGACCCTGAGAGCGATCAAGGGCCGCCATCCCCTGGTGGAGGTCATTATGCTCACGGGCCACGCAAGCCTGGAGGTGGCCATTGAAGGGATGGAGGCGGGCGCCTTTGACTACCTGATGAAACCCGTCAACATGGATGAACTTCTCTACAAGCTCCAGGATGCCTATAAGAAGAAGGCCATCCAGGCGGAGAAGATCCAAAAGATGGGAGAGATTGGATGAAAATACGAACAGGGAGGAACGGGAAAACCATGGGTTTCATGAGAGAGTGGGGAGGGTTCATGATGGCGGGTGCAAGGGCGCACGCACAATGGGAAATCGATGTGTCCAACACCATTTTCCGGGATAAGAGGCGTATGCTCTTGCTGCTCCTCTTGACCGTTCCCATCCTGCTGGGGGGGGTGGTCTTTGCAGAGTCTCTGGGTGAAACCCTGCCCTCCCTTCTCGGGGGCAAGAAGGCTTACAGTCCGGCTTTCTATTCCACCGGCATATTCGTGGCCTCCATCCTCATCGGGATCATTGCAGGGCTCATCACGGGCTGCATCGGCGCGGGCGGCGGGTTCGTCATCGCCCCTGCCCTCATGAGCGCCGGCATCAAGGGGATCCTTGCGGTCGGGACGGACCTCTTTCACATTTTCGCCAAGGCCATCATGGGGAGCGTGATCCACCGAAAGCTGGGGAATGTCTCGGTGCCCCTGGCCGTCGTATTCATCATCGGCGCCGTCATCGGGGCAACGGTCGGGGGGTTGTTGAACCGCTTCCTCTATGAGATCAATCCCGTCCTGAGTGATGCCTTTATCACCACCATCTACGCCCTCATGCTCGGCTTTCTGGGTTGTTATGCCCTTATGGATTTCCTGGGCGCGAGAAGGGCGGAAAAGAAGGCAAAGGATTTCCACGGGGCGGGCCAGGGCGCTCACGGGGGAAAGGACGAAGGGGCGGACATCGGCAACCTGCCCAGGAAGATCCAGGCCTTCAAACTGCCTCCGCTGGTACGCTTCGACCATGACTTCACTCCGGGGGGCCGCAGCATCTCATGGATCTTCCTGGTGCTGAGCGGCGCCCTGGTGGGTCTCACCGCAGGCATCATGGGGGTCGGCGGCGGGTTCCTCACCTTCCCCATCTTCGTCTATGTGCTGGGCGTCTCCTCCATGACCACGGTGGGAACCGACATCTTCCAGATCATCTTCACGGCCGGTTACGCGGCCATCAGCCAGTATGCCGTCTTCGGTTTCATCTTCTACACTCTGGCCATGGGAATGCTCCTGGGTTCCCTCGTGGGGATCCAGATCGGGGCCATGGTGACCAAAGTGGTGAAGGGGATCACCATCCGAGGCTTTTACGCCATGGCGGTGTTGGCCGGGTTCGTGAACCGAATCTTCGCGCTTCCGGGAAAACTGGCGGAGATGGAATTCATCCCCCTGTCTCCACAGCTATGCTCGGTACTGGACGGTATCGGCGTGGTGGCCTTTTTCCTGGTGGTGGGCGTGTTCGGGATCTGGGTGATCGGCACCTTCCTCAAGAATATTCGAGTCCTGAGGGGTGAGGAGGCATAGCCATGATTGAGAAAAAGAATGAATTTTTCCTGGGCCTGGGTTTGATGATCGGCTTTGTGGTGGTTCTCGTTTTCTTCTTCCTGCCTGTCTTTGACGGCAAGAACGGGCTGGACTACCTGGACAATCTCTACAACTCCATTTCCAAGGGATCGGCCTACTACATCCCCAAGGTCAAGGGAGAGAGCGACTTGTTCAAGGGGAAGTCCGTTACGGTGGACCTGAAGATGGCCAGCCAGAAACAGGCGGAGCAGACCGCCCTCCTCTTCAGAAAAGGGGGTGCGGAGGCGATCGTGACCGAGGCGCAATTGAAGGTGACCGGCGACCTGGGAAAGATCCTGGAAAACGCCCTCTCCGACGCCGACGCCATGTACAGGAACGACGGCAAGACGGTGGCAGGCAAGTACGGGTATGAAGAGAAGAGGGCACTCTACAACTGGTGGAAGGCCATGGAAGAGATCGACAGGAGCCTGAAGAAACAAAAGAAGTTCAATGAAGCCAAGGTGGTGTCCCTCGTGGAGAAGAAGGCGATCGAGTGCTCTTACAACTATTATGGGGTCGAACCCCAGAGCATCGGGGATCGCTGGGGCACCGTGGTCTTCTCGCTGGTCTTCTATGTGATCTATACCCTGTGGTATGGCTTTTCCATTCTCTTCATGTTTGAGGGATGGGGGCTCAAGCTGGCGCACTAGCAGGTTGCCGAAAAACAATCATCTGCGGCGTTGCCCTCGCAAAGCGGGATTTCGCAAGCTCAACTTGCTTTCTGAGCGCTTTTCGGCAACCTGCCACCTTGGGTTCTTTCACCATACTGGTGGTGAGTGTTGGCACCTTAGAAGAGAAAGAGGCTGAGGGGCAGATTTGGTCCAACCCCTTGGCCTTTTGTCATTCCGCCCTTTCTTCTACGACTCCCACCCCGTGAGGGCGTCTTATGACGGCGGTACTTGATTTTTTGAAGAGGGTCTTTCTGCGCAGGCAGGGTGCCGAGAGTTATGATGCGGAGGCCCTTCGGATCGCCTTTAGGGACCGTTATCACCAGTTCAAGCTTCTGCTGAACGCCAACAACAAGGCCCTGGCCATCATGGCGGAGATGGACGAAGCCCTGAAAGGGACGTGGCCGTTCGGCATGGCCTTTGTGCGGTCCCGGTGCACCGGCGTTTCCACGAGCGTGTTCCAGATCGCGCGGAACCTGACCCTGCTGGCCCCCGGGAAGTACGAGGTCCTGTTTGAACGGTTCAAGGAGATCCAGTGGAAGATCAATCCCCATTTGAAGTCACGGGAGGGCGCGTTTGAAGGCCCGCTGGTGATCCCGCTTGAAGAGGTGGACAAGACCATGGCCGATCTGGTGGGCAGCAAGCTTGCCAACCTGGGCGAGATCAGGAGACAGACCCAAGCCAGGGTCCCCAGGGGTTTTGCCATCACGGCCTC
>JAFGPH010000420.1 GCA_016926135.1 Deltaproteobacteria bacterium | reverse complement strand
TCATTTTGCCGGAGAGGAACAAGAACGACCTCGAAGAGATCCCTGCCGATATCAGGGAGAGCATCTCTTTTCACCTGGTGAAGAAGATGGAGGATGTGCTGGAGCTTGCCCTGGACACGCCGATAGGGCCTTCGTGCAATTAGCAGGTTGCTGAAGGATGTCCATCTACTGCGTTGTCCTCCATTATCCGTAGTTGAGCTACTGCGGAGGAATGTATTTGGACCAAGGCGATCGGTTTCGGACAACCCGTCAGGAGTATCTGCATTTACGGGGCAGTTCTCTTCCTTTTTGCGCCCCGGATAACGCAGATGACAAGACAGAGAAAAAGAAGAATCCATCCTGATGCGGTCACCGCGAAACCCGCGATCAGAAATACTGGGGTGAAGCGCAGGACAACCCTGTGACTTCCCTTCTCGACGGGTACAGCCCGCATGATGGAATTCGCCCTCATGACAGGAACCTCCACCCCGTCGGATTCGGCCTTCCATCCTGGATGAAAGCTGTCGCTGATCACCAGAAACCCCTTCCTGCTCGTAGAAACATCTAACTCGATTCCATTCGGCTGGTGGCTGATGATCCGGACCTGAGAATCTGAAGGGAGTTCGCCTTTTTCATCTTCGAGGAATCCTTCTGGTGGTAGAGCTTCCAGGACCACCTTCTCCATGAAATCCCGTGATGTGAAGGATCCGATGATCCTATAGGCCTCCTGTGGGTCTTGAACAACCACCGATGCGGGCACGAGAAACACGCGGGGGAAATGGGCCTTGTTAAAGAAGATGTTCATCTCCCCCCGGTACAGGAGTTCAAGCTTTTCACTCTCCACACTCACATCAGGAGACAAGAGCACGTACTTGATATTTAAGAGATCGAGCAAGGGGGAGCCAAAGGTGCGGAAAGAGATCCCTCTGTCGTGGCGCTCCGGCAAAGGCCTTTTCAGCCCATACTGAGCCATGTGCAGGTAGTCACCGTATCGCTCCAGGTAGAAGGAGGAGTATCCGCCCACATCATGGAAACCAAAAGGCGAAAAAGAATTCTGTAGAAACTTGCCATAAGCCACGATGCGGAACAGGGACCTGTCCTTTTTGAGAAATCGTATGGCCCCGGTCTCCACAAATCCGACCTCCGCGCGGGAAACCGTATTGTAACGCAAGCCAAAAGAAATCAGGTCGTAGGAAAGCAAAAGAACCATAAGGCCAAGAAAGAGGATTCTCCTTTTCTCTGCGCCCATCCAGATCACTGCCATAACAAGGCAGAATGAAACGCAGAGCAGCAAAAGGGGCTTCAACATGGCCGGGGAAAAAATGTCGAAGTATTCCCCCAGAACCTCTCGAGGTACCAGGCCGCCCAATTGCCCCGATTCCCCGATCACCCAGTCCAGGCCGACCGTTGTCTGAACGAAAAGGGTAAGGCAAAGGCCTCCCATGAGCACCACACATGTGACGGCGGCATGAGCCCATCTGCTTCGGCCTCTGGAATCCAGTAGAATGTCTGCCCCAAGACCGGCGAGTGCTGCCACGGAAAAACCAAAGATGTAGAGGATCCTTGTGGGAGTGGACAGGTTCAGACCTGGAATGAATCTGGCCAGCGGGTAGTACAAAAGGCTTCCCATGGCCATGGTCAGGGCTGCCAGGGCCGAGATCAGGAAAAAAGCCACCCCCTTTCTTCTTGGGCTGATCAGGCAGACGGCAGCCATGAAGAGGGTCGGGATCCCGACATAGATACACAGTTCATTGTAGTTCCAGTAGGCCCCGCCATCCGGGGTGAAACACAGCCCCTGCGCCGGGCTCCCAAAAAAATCCGGGAAAATTAGGGTAGTCAGGTAGCTGGCGGGCAGTCGTCCGACCTCTGCAAAGAGTTCCTGAAACGAAAAACCCTTCCTCTGGGAAGCTTCCCATGCGGAGAAATGCACCGCAAAGAAATTCGCCGAAAGGAATATAGCCAGTAGGAATGCGAGGGCAAGCCCCGAGATTCTCTTGAGACGAACCCGTCCCGAGCTGCGGACGTGCCCTCTTCCCAGCCATCGATACATGCCATAGAAGGCCATGAAAAAGAACTGGTGGATGAGCAAATGGGCAAAGTTCGCTCCAATCGTGAGAGAAAGTGTGCACACCAGACAGACAAACAGACCAAACGAGCCCCTTTTGAACCACCGTTCGATGAGGTAGAGCGTGAGGGGTAAGGTGGCTGCCATCATCGGCACAAACTCGAATTCAAACCAGACCATCACGTAACCGTTGAACATCCAGGCTACGGATCCGATCAGGGAGGAAGTGAATCTCAACCCCATCTCGCGCAGGTAGAGGTACATGCAAAGACCGCTGCCTGCCAGGTGAATCCACAGGAGAAGGTCGTGGGCCGTTGTGACGGGAAGAAGGAGGCAGAGCAGGAATTGAATCGGGTGACCTGGCGGAGAAAACGGTGTTCCGCAGAAATTGGATCCATTCCAAAAGGGAAATACTCCTTGCTGGATCCATGTCTTGAAGTGGTGGAAAGAAGGGTAGGCAAGGTTCACCGGGTCACTGATCAAGGTGTTCTGAGGTCTGAAATTATCAACCAGGGATGACCAGGGAGAGTAGTGAAACAGAATGTCAAAGGCATAGAAGGTCTTCCCCTGGAAGATCACCGGATAAAAGAATAGGGTGGCCAGGGCCACCGGCACCAGGGTAATAAGGATGTTCTGCCAATGCTTCAGGCCTTCCGCCATGGCGGCATCTCACCACAGTTGGGATCCATGCAGGAATTTTCGGTAGCATACCAGACCGGGAGGGGGTAAGCAATCAGACGCCGTGTCCTCTGCCAGATAAGAGTGACCCCTCCGCGACACGGTGATCAGGAGGTCGTCATGAGGTTTGTTTCCTGGCCTCTTCGACCGGGTGCGGCGATCTCCCTCGGCACCCCCTTCCTTTGCCTGGGGGTGATCGTTGTCAGCAGGAGAAAGAGAATCGTGAGCAGGGAGAGAAGGGAGACGGTTAAGGAAATGCGGAAATGAGGGGGGGTGAACACGAATTCCACCCTGTGTCGTCCTGGCTCGAGTTCGACACCCTGAAACAGGAGATTCAGCCACAGGCATTTCACCTCTACCCCGTCCAGGAGGGCTCTCCACCCCGGATAGGCCGCCTCTGAAAGCACGAGAATGGCGGATCGCTCCACATCGATTTCCAGTCGAACCGTTCCGTTGCCATAGACGGGTCGGGGTACTTCCCCGAGGAAGGCATCCCAGTGACGACTGACAACGTCTCCCCTGGTGAGAGCGGTGGTGGAGAAGTCCACTGAGCCGTCCACAAGTTCTTCCAGGGTCCCTGCGCGGACAGGCTGCAGCTTACCCACCATCCAGGCCCTCGGCAAGGGCTCCCTGATACGGTAAAGAAGCCCGCTCACTTTGGCGACTTCCTCCCGAAGTTCCGGGAAGGTGTCCAGGGGCTGCGTGGAGACGATGTACTTGACATTGGCCAGACTCAGGAAACGGATTCTCTCCTTCCAGGGTTTCGCAAGCAGTTCGGTGATGAAATACTGATATCGCAACTCCAAGCCGCTCTGCCCTCCCACGTGTTGCAGGCCCCGAAGGATTCCAAGATTGGGCATGAGCATGCGCTGCCATTGAAGATGGTGACGGCCGATGGTCTCAAAGGAATCCGGCGGCTCTGCCTCGGGATCGACGTAAACCCGGAAGAGGTCCTCGTCCGCCAGCATAGGCTGCAAGGAGGGCTCCTGCACGGCATAGAAGCTCGATGGGCAGAATGGGTTCAGGCCGCGATGGGTCCAGTAGAGATCCATGAGCAGGAGGAGGATGACGAGCCGTGAAAGGGCTGAGACCCGCACCCCCTTCCTCTTCAGGAATTCAAGCAGGCCGTGGAACCCGTAAGCCGCCAGCACGAGCAGGCTGACCGCAACGGGGAGCATGAACTTCTCCGGAAAGCGGAAAAAGGGGAACAAGGCGTAGAACATCTCATAGACTGGAGCGTTTCTGCCCACTGCGAAGGCCAGGGAGAGGAGAAGGATGAACAGCCAGAAAAGGGTCTGGCGGGAAAACTTCAGGAAGAGGCCCAGGACGGCCAGAGGGGCGACCAGGATGCCGGGGTATACGGTCAGAAGCCAGGGTACCTGTCCTGAACCCGGGAAAAAACCTTTCAGCGCCCCCGGGTCGTGCACGAAATCACCATGGAAGGGAAGGGGCCATAAAAGGTGCTTGAGCATTGCCCAGGGAAGGGAAAAGCGGGTGGCCTCCTCGAAGCTCAAGCCTCCTAGGCGCGCGGAAAACTGGTAGTCCTGAAAAGTGGAAAGCAGCTGAACGCCGGTCAGGAGGACGGCTGAAAAGACAATGAGCAAAACCGTCGTCCCTCGCCAAGCGGTCTCCCGCCAGGAGAAGGGACGTGGGACGAGGAACAGGCCACAGAGGAAGACCAGGACTGTGCCGAGCAAGAGAAGCTGGGGTTCTCCCCCCAGGATGGCGGCGGAGAAAACCAAAATGGCCCAAAGAATGGGCCTGATGCCCTTATGGAGGGAGGTGCGCTGGCAGGCCCACAGAATGGCGGGAAGCCAGATGGCGGTGGAAAGGTTGTTGAGGGTGTTCACGGATGAAATGACATAGCCGCCGTAACAAAACGAGGTTCCGCAGAGGAGCGCAGATTCCCGGCACAGGTCGAGACCCCTAATGAAAAGGTAGAAGAAGAGAAAGCCCAGGATAAAGTGAAGGGCCACATAGAGGTTCAGGGACCACGGATAGGGGAAGAGGAGGAACACCAGGGATAGGGGATAAAAAAGCCCGGACTGGATATCGCTCATGAAGGGGGCTCCGCAGAAGTACCCGGAGCACCAGAAAGGCCATTCTCCGTTCTGGAGGGAGGAGGCCAGAAAATGCTTCATGGGGTAGAAGAGACGGTGGATGTCACGGAAGAAGATCGTTTTGTCCGAGATCAAGATGGGGTGGAAGAAGAGGAACGCACAGAGTAAGGGCAAAAGAAAAACGAAGATGTCGCGTCTGCTCCCTGAAGACATGCGCTCCGCCTGCCTCAGCTACATGAGACTCGGAAGGTAGGTGGCAATCTGAGGAAAAATGATCAGAAGAACGGCCAGAATCAAAAGTGCCCCGAGAAAAGGAAAGATGCCTCTGAAGATCTGGTGAAGCGGTATATCCGGGGCAATCCCCTTGATCACAAACACATTGACTCCCACAGGAGGCGTGATGACCCCCATTTCCCCGATCAGGACAATGATGACCCCGAACCAGATCGGATCGACCCCGAGCTGTCTGACAATAGGAAAGAAAATAGGCACAGTCACCACGATCAGTGCCATGGAGTCCATGAAAAAGCCGCCCACGAAATAGATGAAGATAACGACTCCCATAATCGCCATGGGCGGGATCGGGAGGTCCACCACCCAGTCGGCGAGCTCGAAAGGGATGTTGGTTATTGCCATGAAGTGCCCGAACACCGTGGCGCCGGCAATGATGAAGAGCACCATGCAGGCCGTGCGGAGTCCATCCCTTGTCGCTTCGAGTGTGAGCTTGAAATTAAGGCCCTGGCGAAAGAGGCCGATAACCAGGGCGCCGAAGGCGCCGATGCCCCCGGCCTGCGTCGGGCTGAACCATCCGAGAAAGAGCCCGCCAATGGCAAGCGCGAACAGGATAATGGCCTCGATGATGCCTGAAAATGCCACGAGCTTTTCTCTCCAGGTGGTGGCGGGTCCTGCAGGCCCCAGTTCCGGGTTACGGAGACACAGCACGACCACCGTGGCAATGAAGAGCAGCGTCAGGAGAGCGCCGGGCAAGATCCCTGAAAGGAAGAGCTTGCCGATGGACTCCTCGGTGAGAATGCCGTAGACGATGAACACCGTGCTGGGAGGGATAAGAATGCCGAGAGTGCCCGCGGATGCGACTGTTCCTGTGGCAAACGACGGGTCATACTTGTACTTCATCATCTCGGGGAGAGCAATCTTTCCCATGGTTGCCGCTGTTGCGGCCGTGGACCCGCAGATGGCGGCAAATCCCGAGCAGGCGAGCACTGTGGCAATGGTCAGCCCTCCCCGGAGATGGCCTACCCAGGTATAACATGCCGCGTAGAGACGCCCGCTGATCCCCGATGCAAAGGCAAAGGAACCCATCAGGATGAATGTGGGAATTACGGACAGCGGATAAGAGCAAAAAGTGTCGAAAAAGTCCTGGGGCAGGAGCAGCAGGGCCGACTCCATGCCGTTCAGGTAGGCAAAACCGAGAAACCCGACGATGGCCATGGAAAAAGCCACAGGAACTCTGATGAGAAAGAGCAGGACGAGCAGAGCGATGCCGGCAAGACCTGTGGTCTCGGGAGTCATCTTTTGATGATCCTCAGGAAGCATTTGATGATGAAGGAGACATAAGCAAGACAAACCGGGATGAAGGCAATGGCGGCTCCGTAGGCAAAGGGGTGGAGCGTGACCCGCACCGTCGGCGTAGTCTCCATTCTGACCTGAAGGTGATGCGCAAAAACAACCATGTACCAGAACAGGATGACGAAAAGCCCAAGGCAAAGGAGTTTGACAAAGAGATCGATGATCGCCTGAACTCTCTCTGGAAAAAGCACCGTGAAGAATTCTACCTCGATGTGCCTTCCCTCAAGAAGAGTGATGGTTGCGGCGAAAGAGACGGCAACCAGTTGCAAGAGCATGACTGCATCCAGGGCCCCGAAAACCGGCCGCAGAAAAAGCTTGGCCCCCATGACATCAAGGGTGGTGATGAACACCATGATAATCATGGCGGCCAGGCCTATTCCCTCCAGCACCAAACCGATTTTGCGGTTCAGGGTATCGAACTTCGCCAAAGCGGACATGGACTTCTCTCCGGCATCCTCCAGCCGCTTGCCGGAGGGGCGGGCGGCAGGAGGAGGAAGGACTGGTTAAGGTCTCATATCCGGCGGACCGGTAACGGACTTGATCCGGAAGTCCATCTGCTTCTGGGTCCAGTAGGCGGTTCTTTCCTTCAGGTACTTGATCCAGCCCCGGACCTCGGGCTCCGCAAACCCTCTGGAGGTCATTCTCTTGACATAATCCTCAATGACCGGCTGCGCTGCTTTTTCCCACTTCTGGCCTTCCTCCTTGGACAGATCGATGAACTCGACCTTGTTCGCCTTGGCCGCTTCAATGCCGTCGAAATCGATGGCGTTCCACATCAGGGCAGCTCTGTCCCGGTACTCACCGCACAGTGCATCGAAGATGGACCGGACCTCCGGTGAGAACTTCTTGTACGTGTTCTTGTTGATGACCACGAACATCGGATAGGAAGGCCCCACCATCCACGAGTTGGTCAGGAACTTGCTGACCTCAGCCAGCCTGAAGTTCTTCTGCGCCTCGGTGCCCATGAAGGCGCCCTGAATGACGCCCTTGGACATGGCGTCATAGACCTCCGGGGAAGGCATGGGAACCGGAGTGCCTCCGAGGGCCTTGATCACATCGCCGATAATGCCGGGGGCCCTGATGGTCAACCCCTTCAGATCCTCCAGGGTGCGAACGGCCTTGGTCGTGTGCAGGGTGCTGGGTGAATTGGCGTGCCACCACATGGGGTGTACCGTGTCCATCTCCTTGGGTTTGAATTTCAGGTAGAAGTCATTCAT
>JAFGPH010000419.1 GCA_016926135.1 Deltaproteobacteria bacterium | reverse complement strand
GGGTTTGAGGGCAGGGTGATGACGATTGTCCCGGGAAAGACCCCCTGTCTGCGGTGTATGTATCGCGGCCCGGTGCCGGCGGAGAAGTTCCCGGTCATCGGGGTGGCGCCGGGTGTTGTGGGCGTGATCCAGGCCACAGAGGTGATCAAGTATATCGTGGGCGCCGGCAAGCTGCTGACCCACCGGCTTCTGCTCTATGACGGGCTGGATTTGAAATTCACGGAATTCCAGATCAAAAGAAATCCGGACTGCGACCACTGCGGTCATTTGTGAAAGAAAAGGAGGTTGACGTGAGCGTCCAGGTGAACATTCACAAGACCCATCGGCAACACACAAACGGACTGGAGGTGGTGGAGACCCGGGGCCGCACGGTCGGGGAGTGCCTGAAGGACCTGGTGCGTCAGTATCCGACCATGGGGAATTTCGTGTTCGCCAAGGGCGGAAAGCTGAGTCCCCTTCTGGAGATCTATGTCAATGCGGAAAGCGCCTACCCCGATGAACTGGCTAAACCCGTGAAAGACGGGGATGCCATCCATATCACGCTCATGCTCTCGGGAGGATGATGCCGAGGTGCAAGGCACACGGCGTACGGTGCAGGGCGGGGAGCAGATCTGGCCGGGATGAGCAAAGGGTCTCAGACATGAAGGTTGTCGGGATTATCGGATTCAAGAAGAGCGGGAAGACCACCCTGGGGAACCGGTTGTCCGCGGCCCTCATGAATCGAGGGATGAAGGTGGCCGTGTTTAAAAACGCAGCCCACCACGATGTCTCCACGGAGACGGATACCGGGAAATACAGGGAACACTGCCACTTCGTCGCAGCCCTGTCTTCCGGGGGCGTCAGCATGTTTCTCCGGGGTGCCAGAAGCGTCGAGGAGATCCTCTCCCTGGCCGAGTCGGACCTTGTCGTTCTGGAGGGGTTCAAGCAGGAGAGGACCTATCCGAAAATCGTCTGTCTCCGCGACAGGGAAGAAGAAAAGGATCTCTTTGACGGATTGCAGCTTTTCACGGCCAGTTTCAGAAAGGGCATCTCCGACTTCGAGATCGACAGCGAAGTCCACGTTGAAAGGATGGCGGATGCAGTGCTGGAAAAGGCCTTCAAGCTGCCCGCCCTGGACTGCGGGCGATGCGGTCGCCCCGCCTGTTACGATCTGGCCCGGGAGATTGTGGGCGGGCGGACAACGCCGGCCGACTGCGTGTTCCATGACCTTTCGATCCGGCTTCGAATCGACGGGAAGACCGTACCCCTTGAGAGGCTTCCGGGTGCGCTCCTGACGGGGATCCTGCCTATACTTCCCTTCCTGAAAGACGGCAAAAAGGCCGTGATCACCATCGGGATCCCCTAAGCAAAAAAAGGGGGCTCTCCGGCCATGCCGGAAAAGCCCCCTCGTGAGGTGACGGAGGGTTTAGGCCCGCGCCCTCCTGTACAGGTTATGCCTCAGCAACCAGGATTGCCGCGTCCGCACCTACCTTTCGCAGCCTGGCCGCCGCGTCTCTCTTCTTGTCGATAGCGACATCGTCCACATTGACGTAGTCGATGGCCTTCATGTCGCAGAAGCGAACGCACTGGGGCTCGCCGTCGCACATGTCGCACTTGAAGACCCTCCGGTCGATCGTGTTGAAAGACATGGCGCCGAAGGGACACACGGCTACGCAGGATCGGCAGCCGATGCATTTATCGTAATCAACCATGACCCTCTCCAGGGACTCATCCCGGGAGATGGCCTTGACCGGGCAGACATTCAGGCAGGGTGCATCCTGGCACTGCTGGCAGGACATGGGAATGTAGAGCCCTTCGGCCTCCCATTTCATGACCCGGATGCGGCTCCGCATGGGATTGGAGATTCCGTCATGAAACACCGCGCATACGAGCTCGCAGAGTCTGCAGCCGGTGCACTTCTGATAGTTGATAGACAGCACTTTAGCCATTGGGTTTCCTCCTCATCCAGCAGTATTAAACCAGGTGGGACGGCTCTTTGTCGATGCCGAGCCGTTTCAGGGTTTCCGGCGTGGGGATGCCGTTCTCGTCCCAGCCCTTGTGCCCGTAACACTCGGCGCGCATTTTCAGGAACTTGTCCTCTTCGATGACACGGCCGATCGCATCGGGGGCCCCGCGGCGGGTCGGTTCGTTGTGATAGCGCGGGTTGAGCACGTCGCCCTTTTCAGGATCATCCTTGGTCAATCCCTCCCTGATGTTGAACAGACGCTCCATGTTGTTGCAGCGCTCCGCCACCTCCCAGATCTCCTTGGGTGTCAGATCGAGTCCCGTGTTGTAGTAGAGCACCTTGGACCAGTCCTCGAAGTTGGGCAGGGTGGCGCCCAGGAAGGTAGTGTGGTACTTGCAGATCCCGAGACAGTCCACGCCCATGTAACAGTTCTCGTGCCAGAAGACCTGCCAGGGCTTGCCGATGTAATCGGTATGCTCGCTGCTGAGGGGGCCGTCATAGGGAACCGGGCTGCTGTAGATCTTCCTCATGACATCCTGCGGCAGGTGATAGAGATCGATGGCCGGCCTGCTCCGCAGGTGGTCCGATCCCCTGGAGGAAAGTGCGATGTTCAGGGCGAGCGCCGGGGTTGCTCTCTCGTCCGAATGGAGGTTTTGCATGCCCTTGACCTGGATCAGGTACTTGAAAGAGTCCTTGCCGATTTTTTTGGAGGCCTGAACCCCGCCGTCGGCCAGAACGTCTCCAAGCCATCCCTTCCGAAAACAGATCCGGTCGATCATCTCGATGACCGCCTCGTCGTTGCCGAAACGGAGTTCCAGACCGTCCGTTTCCTTATTGGTCAGGATGCCCACCTCGTAAAGCTCCATGGCCCATGCGATGAGGCTACCGATCTCCAGGTTGTCCACCCCGTATTGATCCACGAGATGGTTCGCGATCAGGAGCGTCTCCGCCCTCGGGGTGTCCGTCTCCCCGCAGAAGGCGCCCTGGGAGGTGTACTCGGGTCCCTCGTCATATCGGCCGGCCCATTTGCTGTTGCCCGGGATCTTGTACTGGGCACGACAATGCACCTGGCAGCCGAAGCAGCCGGTCATGTGGTAAGGACCGATGGTTTCTTCGGCGATTTCATCCAGATGCTCGGGCTCGATGTCGTCCGAGTACTCGCACTGGTTGTACTGGAAATTC
>JAFGPH010000418.1 GCA_016926135.1 Deltaproteobacteria bacterium | reverse complement strand
CTGCGTCGAGGCTCGCCCCTTCCCGGACTGCGACGACCGCCTTGACCGACTCGCCCCAGAGTTCGTCCGGCTCGCCCACCACCGCCACGTCGGCCACCGCAGGGTGACCCAGCAGGACCTCCTCGAGCTCCCGCGGGTAGATGTTCTCCCCCCCGCTCACGATCATGTCCTTCTTTCGATCCACGATGAAAAAAAAGCCCTCCTCGTCCATGGTGGCCAGGTCACCCGTATGAAGCCAGCCGTCCCTGACCGCCTGGGCCGTAGCCTCCGGCTGTTGGTGGTAGCTCTTCATGACATTGGGGCCCTTACAGACCAGTTCACCCACCTCGCCCGGTCCCACGGGCTGATCGGACTCATCCACAACCCTGGCCTCCAAGAACGGCAAGGCCCTTCCCACGGACCCGTGTTTGGTGCGCGACTGCTCGGCGGTGAGTATGGTGATACAGGGAGAGGCTTCGGTGCATCCGTAAACATCATAGACTCCCTGGACGTTGGGGAAGAACTCCAGGAGCCTGCGCTTGGTTTCCTGGGAGAGCTTGTCCGAACCCGCGGTACATTTGGTAATGGAAGAGAGATCGTACTGCCAGGCCCGAGGATGCTGCATGAGCAGGTGGTAAAAGGCCGGGGCACCCGAGATGACGTTGACCCTCTCCCTCTCGATGGTCCGCAGCAACTCCTCGGGGTCGAAACGGCTGATCAGTACGCTCGTGCCGCCCAACGCAACCTGAATCGTGAAGTGGTTATTCAGGGCCGCCGTGTGATAGAGCGGACCGACGATGATGGAGACCTGGCCGGGCCGGTCCTCCCGTCCCAGGATGGTGTTGACCAGGTTCCACAACACGTTCCCGTGGCTAATCACCGCTCCCTTGGGTCTCCCCGTGGTGCCGGAGGTGTACATGAGCTGGCACTGGTCGGATTCGGTCACGGTGGGGTCCACTTCCAGCACCTCCCCCCCATTCAGGAATTCCTCGTAGTCCAGGGAACCCGGTGCCCCTCCCGGGCAGACCACGAAGCGCAGCGCTGGACAGCGATCGCGAACCTCTTCGACAACGGCGCCGAATTCCGGACCGTGGAACAGGGCGGATGCCCCCGAGTCGTTCAGGATATAGGCGATCTCCTCCCCCACAAAACGGAAATTCACAGGGGTGGCGACCAGCCCTACCCGGATAAGCCCGAAATAGGTCTCCACGAAAGGAGCGCCGTTGTGGAAGAGGAGGGCCACCCTCTCCCCCCGCCGAAGGCTAGCACCCACCAGAGCCCCTGCCAGCTGGCCGGCGCGCAGATCGAATTGAGCAAAGGTGAGGCGCCCCTGATCGGCGATCACCGCTTCCTGCCGTGGAAACTTGGCGGCGCTGTTGGAAAGCAGGTAACCCACGTTCATCGCATACCCCCAAGTCAGGCAGAACGACAGGATGTCTCTCGCAATGATGATCTTTCTGATTTCAGTCTTAAGCCCCTGTCTCAGACCGTAAACGAGGCGTATCGGCCCCTGTATCCTATGGCTTTTGAAATCGCTTCGCCTTCCTCCTTCAATCTGGAGACCATGTCTCGAATGCTCGATATCCCGCTGTCTTTTGCCTCCAGGGAGATGTTGATGGCCGCAACAACCTTCCCTCGACCATCCACCAGCGGCACCCCCAGAGTGATCAGGTCCATGCTCAATTCCCTGTCGGAGATGCTGTGTCCTCTCTTCCTGGTCTTCATGATTTCCTTCCACAGCAGCTCTTTGGAGGTAATCGTCATGGGGGTCAACTGGGTAAGCTCCATCTCGTTGATCCGCTCTCTGAGCGTATCGTCATCGAGGCCGGCCAGGAGCATCTTTCCCTGCGCCGTACAGTGACTCGGGAGCCTGGCCCCGGGGTAGAGGTCGAACTTGAGAAATCGCCTGACCTCTCTTCGGTAGAGGAAGATAATGTCTGCGCGGTCCAGAACGGCCATGTTCACCGTCTTGCCGAGTGACGAAGACAGATCGTCAAGATAGGGTTTGGCGATTCTGACGAGGTTGGAGTTGTTGACGTAGCTGACGCCGAGAGAAAGCACCCTCGGACCACAGAAGTATTCCTTGTTCTCGTCGCGTTTCAGGTAGCCGAGACGATGGAGAGTGTGCAGAAATCGCTGGGTGGTCGTCTTGTTGAGTCCGGTGAGCTGCGCGATTTCCGTCAGGGACAGGGGGCGGGAGTATTCACCGAATATCTCGAGGATCTTGAGTCCCCGTTCCAGTGACTGGATGTATTTTCTGTCCCGCATAGCGTTACCCCATTCCGCATAGCGTGCCACCTTATAACGGACGGCTTTCGAAATGTCAACGCGATTTCCTCCGACCCCGCGGGATGCTTCCCCCCACGACATTTTCGCCCGCTTGCCCCTTCTTTTTCCTTGCCCGCGTTTCAGAGATGGCATATGGAAGGGAACCGGAATCCCGCTGAGATGTCAGGCGGCAGGGAGTTGCCTGCCTGGAGGGCTCCATGATGCCACTCGTCGAAAAAAAGGAACTCATCCTTGAGCACGAAGCACGATTCGCCCAAGCCCTGGCCCGGGAGGTCCTCCCGTCCCCCAAGATGAACTTCTGGATGATCTTCATCCCCTTCGTCCTCGTTTACCACATGGTTCGCCACAAAAGGGTCGTGGAAGGTCGCAAGGAATTCGTGGCGAACTACCTGCTGGCCAGGAAACACGCATGCGAAGAGGTTTTTGACTCCGCAAAGAGGGCCGGGAAGCCCAGGACCGATGTCTTGGTCCGGGACTCCAGGCTGCCCCAGGAAGCCAGGGGTCCTTTCCGGGGTCTTCTCACGTTGCTGGTGGATCATTACACGGAACTCCTCCGCTCGCCCGGTCATGATATGCCTTCCCTCCTGCGGTCCGCCTACAAGAACCGTACGAACTACCTGCTCTTCCTGAACCGCGTGAACGAGACCGAAAAGCTTCTCCACAAGGCCCTCAGGCCTCATATGCACGGAGGTGGGGCCGAGATCGACGATGTCATGAGAAGGATGGAGACATCCTCGGAAAGTCTTCGACGGGAAGAAACGGATCGTGTCTTCAAGGGCTGAGGATCTCCTTCCATGAAGAAATTCGACATTGCCCCGTATGCCCTGCCCAACAGCCCCCCTGGAGAGATCTGGTTCGAGGAGAGCCGTGACATCCAAGGGCTTGAGGTGCGGTGAAGGGCATTTGATACAGTTGAACCTCATGATAAGTCCTCGCGATACAGTGCTCATCCAAAGCATCACCAACGAACACAACGGCGGCCGGAATGTCAAACATTGCAGGAAT
>JAFGPH010000417.1 GCA_016926135.1 Deltaproteobacteria bacterium | reverse complement strand
TTGTAGGAACTGGAGGGGTTGCCCCACTCGGAAGTGAGGTAGGGCATCATGGCCTCCAGCACCTTGGGCAGGATGGGGGTGGTGGCGTTGTGGTCCAGGTAGATCATGATGCCATCTCGTGCAGTACCTCGGGATGACGCGCGGCTACTTTCAACAGCGTCGCTGCCGCACCGGACGGTTCTTTTCTCCCTTGTTCCCACTCCTGCAGCGTCCTTACCGATACACCCAGTAATTTTGCAAAGGCGCCTTGGGATAGGCCGGTTGCTGCACGTGCTGCAGCGACGGGCGCCTTTTCGGCCGGTATAACGTCGTCTTTCTCAATCGTCCCGTCCTGTCGTGTGATGACGCGACGGAAGGAACCATCGACCTGGGGGAAAAACTCGGTCTTCCTAGCCCATTTGCCGTGCTTCATTCCCCGCAGGGACTGCAAGAGTTCGGAATTCAGATCCCGGGTCTTCTCCCATTCAGCCAGATCAATTTTAGACCGCCTCTTCATCTTCAAATGCCTCCTTAATCCGTTTGAGTAAGCCGGGGTCTATATTATCCCGCATGTTCTTGGAGTATATTGTGACAAGCACAATCACCCCGTGCTCAAGACGGAGAAAATAGATCACCCGCAACCCCCCTCGCTTTCCCCGCCCCTCGGGTGCCCACCTCACCTTCCGGCAGCCGCCCGAGCGGGGGATCACATCGCCCGTGGTGGGATGGGTGGCAAGATGCAGTTGGAGTGCCGCGAATTCATCATCGGTCAGGTACTTGTCTCTCACGCCGGCGAATGGATGCAACTCGATGAACGTAAGCATATGCAACATATACGCTCAAAGCGTAGATATGTCAAGCCGATTGTTCGTCGGGACAATAACGTGCTTTGCCAACTGTCTCTTGGTTTGCCGCCCCTCGTTCTTCCGCTTTATTCCAAGATGAAGCGGGCGGACGCCATCGTGATTGCCAGTCCCGTTTACTGGTTCAGTCTCTCCGCGATTGGTGTTTTCCCTGCACCTTGTGCCTTGCGCCTTGGACCTTTTTTACGTGCCCGTGATCCGTGAATCGTGTTGGTGTTTCCCTGGACCTTGAACCCCAGACCCTGGACCTTGGACCCTGGACCTGAGGTCACATCCCCAGATAAGCCTCTTTCACCCTGGGATCGCCCAGCAGTTCCCGGCTCTCCCCCTCCATCACGATTCGGCCGTTCTCGATCACGTAGGCCCTGCTGGAGATCTTCAGGGCCTGGAGCACGTCCTGGGAGACAAGCATCAGGGTCATGCCCCCGGCGTGGAGTTGACCCAGGGTGGCGTAAATCTCGGAGGCGATCTTGGGGGAGAGTCCCAGGCTCGGCTCGTCCAGCATCAGGAGTCTCGGCCCTGCCATGAGGGCCCGGCCGATGGCGAGCATCTGCTGTTCCCCGCCGCTGAGGGTGCCGGCCAGCTGGCCCTGCCTCCTCTCGAGGATCGGGAACAGGCGAAAGATCTCCGGGAACTTCCCCCTGGCCCCCGCCTTGGCCTTGGGCAGGTAGGCCCCCATTTCCAGGTTCTCCCGCACGGTCATCAGGGGAAAGAGCTTTCGCCCCTCGGGGACCTGCACGATGCCGCGCATGCAGATGCGGTCGGTGGGTTCGTTCTGGATGGGCTCACCCTCGAAGAGGATGCGGCCCTGACGGGGGCGGAGCAGTCCGGAGATGGACTTGAGAAGGGTTGTCTTTCCGGCCCCGTTGGACCCGATGACCGCGAGGAGACACCCCTCCGGCACCTCCAGGGTGACATCGATCAGGGCCTGGAGTTCGTCATAGAAGACGCTCAGGGTATCCGTTCTCAGCATAGTCCTTTCCCAGGTAGGCCTCGATCACCTCGGGCGAGTTTGCCACCTCGTGAGGCAGTCCGTCCGCAATCTTGGTCCCGAAATGGATCGCGAGAATCCGGTCGCAGGACTGCATGATGGCCTTCATGACGTGCTCGATCATGAAGATCGTGACGCCCATCTCCTTTCGGATGCTCAGGATGAGCTGGATCGCATCCTCGATTTCCCGCTGGTTCAGACCGGCAAAGACCTCGTCGAGGAGCAGGAGCCTGGGACCGATCCCGAGCGCCCGGGTGACCTCCAGGCGCTTGCGGTCCGCAAGCTTCAGAAGGCCCGCATGAACGTTTGTCTTGGGCTCCAGCCCCGTGAAGCGGAGAAGTTCCAGCGCCTCCCTCCTCGCATCCTTCACACTCCCCCTCCTCCTCCCGTAGAGAACCGCGGTGGCCACATTGTCCAGAACGGTCATCTCCTTGAGGGGTCTCACGATCTGGAAGGTCCTGGCAATCCCCCGGGAGGCGATTTCATGGGGTCGGAGACGGCTGATCTCCAGGCCCTCGAAGAGCATCCGCCCTTCATCCGGTCTGTAGAAACCCGAGATGAGGTTGAAGAGGGTGGTCTTCCCTGAGCCGTTGGGGCCGATGAGGCCGACGATGGAGCCCTTCTCGACCTCGAAATCCAGGAGAGAAAGGGCCACCAGCCCGCCGAACCGTTTGGTGATTTTCTCTCCCTTCAACATGGCCGATCTCCGGTTTCCCCGCCGCCGCGACGCACCGCCCACTTCCGGACATAGGCCACAACTCCGTCGGGCATGAAGATGATGACGGCCATGAACATGGCCCCGTAGATCATCCGGGCGATCTCGGGCTTGATAAACATGGAGAGGACTTCGTTGATGATGGCAAGGAATGCGGCCCCGATGAGCGGACCCAGCCAGGACGAGCCGCCGCCGAAAAGGGCCATGAGGACGATGAGGATCGAGATGCTGATATCAAACACGATGTCCGGGTGGATGTATGAAATGTAGTAGGCATAGATGCCGCCCGCCACCCCCGGAAAGAAGGCGCTCAGCACAAAGGCTCTCACCTTGACGTCGGCGGTGCGGATGCACAGGGTCTGGGCCACATCCTCGTCCTCCCGGATCGAGGTGAGCCCCAGCCCGAACTTGGAGTGCTGCACCCAGCGGACCGTGACAACGGTGATCACGGCCAGGACCAGGTAAATCTCGTAGAAGATGGAGCGGGAGACCTGGATATCCAGCGGCACCAGCTTCAGATGAATGCCCTCGGATCCGCCCAGGAAGGCCCAGTTCTTCACGACCAGATCCATGATAAAGGCGAAGCAGAGGGTCACCACGGCAAAATAGGGTCCCTTGAGCCTCAGGCAGGGGTATCCGATCACCCAGGCCACCGCCGATGCCACAAGCCCGGCAGGCAGGGCCCCCAGGTACGGGGAGAGGCCGGTGAGCTGAAAAAGCATGGCCGAGGTGTAGGTGCCGATCCCGAAAAAGACCACATGGCCGAAACTGAGGTACCCCGTGAATCCGCCGATGACGTTCCAGCTCTCGGCCAGGATGATGAAGAGGAAGACTTTGAAAATGAACGAAAGGAAATAGGCCGGCGGGCGCGCAAAGGGCAGCAGGGCCAGCAGGCAGAGAAATCCGATCAGCAGAAGGTTTTTCTTTGATCCCATGGCACCGGTCATGTCCTGAACAGGCCCTGCGGCTTGACGACCAGGATGACCATCAGCAGGCCGAAGAGGATGACGTTGATCCACTGGTGGGGGAAAAAGGCCCCGCTCAGGCCGATGATCAGGCCGATCAGGAGACCGGCAGCAGCGGAGCCGATCACGCTTCCCACCCCGCCCACGATCACGACCAGGAACAGGAAGATGAGCCAGAGGTTGTGGGCAGGGGGATTGAAGGAGTACATGTATGCCATGGTCACGCCGCCGACGCCGGCCGAGGCCAGGGCCAGTCCAAAGGTGATCATGGACACCTTCCCGAGGTTGATCCCCTGGAGGGCTGCCCCTTCCGGTTCCTGCCAGGTGGCGCGCACCGCCTTGCCGACATGGGTGCGATGGAGAAACCAATAGATGGCCGAGATTCCCAGGACCGCCAGGACAAACCCCAGGAGGCTCGTGACCTTGATGACGATTTCCCCCAGAAAGATCGCCTTGCTGGAGTAGAAGGTGGTGATCAGCCTCTCATCCGGCTCCCAGGCGAAGAGCATGGCATTTTCCAGCACGATCGCCAGGCCGAAGGTGAGGATCATGGATGCGACGACAATGTCCCTGGCCTTGGTGATCGGTTGAATCAGCAAACGGTAGACCACGAGTCCCGAGC
>JAFGPH010000060.1 GCA_016926135.1 Deltaproteobacteria bacterium | reverse complement strand
CTCTGGGCAAGGGCCATGAGCTTCCGGATCCTTACGAGGATCTTTTCTTCCCCCTGGCGGAAGTCGTCGGAGAGCCTCTGGTCCAGAAGGGGGCGATTGCCTGAGGCCCTGGGGTTTGCCCGCAGCATGCGACAGGCCTTTCGAAAGGCTGGCCCGTGAGGCGTTTCGTTGCGGGCGTGGAGAACCTGGTCTGCAACCTGGTGGGCCATTTCGTGGAGGAGGACCTCCCGCACCGCATCCCAGGGATGGTGGTGGACCAGATCTGAGCTGAGGGAGATCTCCCTCAGCTCAGAAGACCAGGTTCCCCATCTGCCCTTGAGATCCCGGATGGCGAAGAGGGGCTGCACCAGGCCCTTTCTCTCGGGAGGCCGCAACTCCATGGCCGCCCCCTGCCACTCACAGCAAAGACCGTGGAGGACCAGGCGTTCGAAATCCTGCGATATCATCCTGTGTCTCCTGCACCTGAAGCGGATCCTTCTACATACCACGAACCGGGCAGGAGGCAACAGGGGGACTTCTTTCTACCGCACATCCTTCCTGCCTTCGGACGCGCTCATTTCCTCGGGCAATTCCTTGACCGCAGATTTGAAGTTTTTGATCCCCTTGCCGATGCCGCTGCCGATCTGGGGCAGTTTGCCGGCACCGAAGACGATCAGAACAATGATCATGACCACCACCAGTTCAGGGACTCCGAGACCAAACACGGGACAGCCTCCTTGGATGGAAAGGGGTCGGCCCTGACGCTGAGGAGTGGGCCCGCTTCCTGAGATGCCGGGCGGGCCCGGAGGGAGAGGTCAGGATCCGACCCCTGTTGCAGTGTTTAACCCCACGCGTCCGTGGACGCAGCGCTCCTCCCCGCGATGCGGCCGAGAACCAGGCAGTCGGCAATGGCATTGCTGCCCAGGCGAACCGCCCCGTGGACCCCGCCGGTCACCTCTCCGGCGGCAAAGAAGCCGGCAATGGGTGTGCCCGCCAGGTCGATCACCTGCGCCTTGGGGTTGATCTGAATCCCGCCCATGGTGTGGTGGACCTTGGGCCAGAGCCTCATCCCGTAGAAGGGGGGAGTCTCCACGGCCTTGGCATCCTTCTGGAAGGGTCTTCCGAACTCCTGGTCCGTTCCGCTGCTCAGGTACTTGTTGTACTTGGCCACCTCCTCCTTGAGGCCGGGCACGTTGATGTTGTACGCCGCCGCAAGGGCTTCGAGGGTATCGAATTTTTTCACGATACCCTTCTCCAGCATCTTGTCCAGCATGGCCGTGCGCTTCACGCCGGTCTCATCGGCAATCCCGATGGCTGCCCGGCCCGTCTTGATGATCGCGTCGGCCCGGACCTTCCTGTCCGCCAGCTCGTTCACGAAACGCCTGCCCGTCTCGGGCGCCACCATCAGACCGTAGGGGAAGGCCGCGGAAATGGCGAAGATGTATCCGATGCCCATGCCCTTTTCATCCGGGCAGGCCCAGGGTCCGAGCTGGATCCAGGACACCTGGACAGGGGTGGCTCCCAGCCGGAAGGCCTCCATCATGCCCTCCGCCGTGGCACCGGGTTGATTGGTGCAATCCAGTTTGTCCGTCAGCCTGGGATCCTGGATGGTCCTGAACTTCACGTCCGAACCGAAACCGCCTGTGGCAAGCACCACGGCCTTTCTGGCCTTGATGAGCTTGCCCTTTCCGCTGCTTGCCTTGGGGAACTTGTAGCCTTCCAGAATTTTCACCCCTTTCACCCTGCCGTCCTCGTCCTTGAGGATGTGCTCCAGGTAGGCCCGGGTCCTCACCTCCAGGCCCAGCTCTTTCACCTTGGCCAGCTGGGGCCTGACGATTCCGGCACCCGAACTCTCGGTCGTGTAGTAGCTTCTCGGCACCGAGTGACCGCCCAGGTGGGTAACCCGTTCTTTGTACTTCACGCCCAGGTAATCGACGGTCCAGAGCACTGTGTCCCTGGACTGCTCGGCCACCGTGCGCGCCAGGTCGGGATGGTTGAGCCCGAGTCCTGCCTTGAGCATATCTTTGACCATCAGGTCGGGGGTGTCCTTGATTCCCTCTTTGTCCTGCAGGGGGGTCCCGGCCGCGGCAATGAGCCCGCCGTTGATGATGGAATTCCCCCCGGGAACCGGCATCTTTTCAAGCACGAGTGCGGACGATCCTGCGTTCTTCGCCTCGATCGCTGCGGCGAGACCCGCAAAGCCGCTTCCGATGATGACCACATCATAGGTTTCATCCCATTTCTTGGGGATCACCGCCGCATGGGCCTTGTCTCCGGGCAGCATCAGGCTGCCTGCGCCCATGCCGGCGAGGGCCGCAGCCCCGCCGGTGACCTTCAGGAAGTCACGCCTCGAAAGGCGGGTCGCCTTGCCATTGTCTTTGTCCTTCATGGTTTTCTCCCTTCCGGCATCCGGGATTCACATGCACAGGTGCGTGGATGCCTTTGAATAGTTTCTTGCCCTTCCTGCCTTGGCTATAGGACTACCATGCTCAAACCATGCCAATAAAAAAGCATTTAATATCAGGGCATTGAAAAAGGAAGGGGCAAAAACTGTAAAATTCGACAGGATATTCTGTTGTATTTGTCAGACGAGGTATTTACTGTTAAATGCTTCAGTAGGCGAAAGAAGAGGAGGTAAGGTGAAAGCGTGTTTCGGGCCTCGCGAGGGGTCGCTCAGGGGGCTGGTTTGTCCAGAACCTTGCGAATGGTGAAGGCAAGATCCCGCATGACCAGCGGCTTCATCACGAATTCCCGGATGCCGACGGCCCGGGCCTTTTCTTCGTTCATGTTCTCGCTGAATCCGGTACAGAGGATGATGGGCATTTCGGGTCGGATGGCGATAATCTCCCTTGCCAGCTTCTCACCGGTCGTGTGGGGCATGGTCATGTCCGTGATGACCAGATCGAACTGATGGGGATCCTTCCGGAATTTATCCAGGGCCTGCACGCTGTTCTGTTCGGTGGTCACCGCGTATCCCAGTAGCTCCAGCATCTCCTTTTCCATGTCCACCAGGGGCCGCTCGTCGTCGACCACCAGGATCCGCTCGCTGCCCTTCGGCATCGGACCGGAGTCCTGCCGCGCGCCGGCTGTCTCAGCCTCGATTGTCGGCAGGAGAACCTCAAACGCGGTTCCCTTTCCCGGCTCGCTCCAGAGCTTGATGTGACCGTTGTGATTCTCCACAATCCCGTGGACGACCGACAGGCCCAGACCGGTGCCCACCCCCTTTTCTTTGGTGGTGAAATAGGGTTCAAATATTCGTTCCTGGATGTCCGGGGTCATACCGTGACCTGTGTCGCTGATGCTCATTTTCATGTACTGGCCCGGTCTGAGGTGGCTGGGTCCGCCCTGGGTGCCGACAGTCACGTCATAGAGCGCAACCCGCAGGACCCCACCCTGTTCCTGCATCGCATGGTAGGCGTTGGTGCAGAGGTTCATGACAACCTGATGGATCTGGGTCGGATCGCCCAGGATTTTCCCCTCCGAGCGGAGGTCGAGCTGTATTTCGATGGTGGAGGGGAGCGTCGAACGGAGGAGGTTCATCGCCTCTCTGACGACCGGCGCAACAGGGGTGGGCGCGATTTCCTGTGTGCGCTGACGGCTGAAGGCAAGGATTCGCTGGATGAGTTTCTTGGCCCTCTCTCCCCCCTTCAGAACCTCGTGGAGCGTTGTTCTTGACGGGTTTCCTTTCGGGAGGTCGACGATCGCGAGTTCGGTGAAGCCGAGCATGGCGGTGAGTATGTTGTTGAAGTCGTGAGCGATACCTCCTGCCAGTGTCCCGATGGCCTCCATCTTCTGGGCCCGGATGAGCTGGGATTGCAGGGTCTTTTTGTCATTCGCGCTTTCGACTTGCTGGGTGATGTCCCTGACGATCTGCACCATGCCCTCTGGTTGACCGTCCTTCCCCGGCCGGGGTATGGACGTGATTTCAAGGTGCCTGTTCAGGTCTGGATCGAAGGTTTCCTCCGTGACGATCTGGCCGGCAAGGGACTCGCCCCCGTCCGGATGGATGTCTTGAGGACCCGGGCCTTTCGCCCGGAAAGAGAGACATCGCTCCTTCAGGAGTTTAAACAAGGGTTCTCCGAACACCTCCTGTGCCGACTTGTTGGCCCTCACGACATGGCCTTCCGGATCCTGAATGACGATGGCGTCCTGAATGGCATTGAAGGAGTCCTCCCAGTCCTCTTTGGCCTTTTGGATCAACCGCTTCATTCTCTCCAGGTTGAAGACGTAGGCGACGAGATAGGCGAGGCTGAGGGAGAAGACAAAGGCCGCAGGGGGAATCCACAGGTTGAACTGGCCGAGGGCCGCAAAAGCGATCAGCAGCGTGAGCAGGAGGCCGGAGAGCCAGATGAGGACTCCCCTCAACCCCCCCCAACGGACGAAAAGCAGGAAAGCAAGGATGGAGGATGCCAGGACCAGAAGCCATCGCGCCCATGGGACAAAGGGCCGGAT
>JAFGPH010000416.1 GCA_016926135.1 Deltaproteobacteria bacterium | reverse complement strand
CGGCGTCGTTGTCCGGCTATTTCCGTGAGAGTGCCTGCTAGTGCTTGATAGTCAGTTCCAATGTCCCGGCCTCATCCATGGTGATCGGGATGTAGAGGAACGTTGAGCATGGATCCCGGAAGGTCTCAAAGGGAATCGCCTTGCCTTGCACCGCTACCGCCTTGATCGTTCGCTGTCTCATACGCAGGCAGAGTGCAAACTCCATGGGCAGGTCCCGTCCAAAATACCGAACCCGCGCACAAGTGGTCTCCTGATCAAGCATCTCGCGCTGGGGCATGTTGAAGTGTTTGCGCTCCCCCCAGATCCTTGTTCGGGATGCCCTCCTTTCCTCCGTGTTCCGACCCATCGCCCTGATCGAGTTGCGGAAATCACCATGAACGATGTTGACAGGGTAGCCAACGTCCTTTTCCCATGGGAAGCGCGAGCAGCCTAGCTTCAGCATGGTTTTACAGGGGAATAGCCCGCTTTCAGCGATTTGCCCGGCATCGGGGATCGACCAGTGGTTGGTTTCGATGCCGAACACCAGGGTATGCCATTTCATGTAGGCCGGTCCGCAGGTGTAGTTGGTATATGCGGCCCCTTGCGGAATGTCGTAATTGTCGTGAAAATCCTGCATATGCAGCAGGTAGACCTTTTCCTGAAGAAAGGTCCAGGGGAGTCCCCCCACACCCCGGTCCCCGAAGTAGTAAGCGGACGTTTCCTCCAGGGTATGGATTTCATAGGGCCATCCTGCCTTTTCGGCGGCATCGCGCATGCGCTGTGCCGCATACTGATGGATTTGTTCATCCATGGCCCAGCGGGTCGTGTTGGCGGGAATGATGGCTTCCATATCGCCGCTGTCGAAGCGGGACCCTTCAACCTTTCCGAGACTGTGGTAATCCAACATCATATCCGGGGGATGGGCATGAAAGAGCCTGCCCAGCACCGTCCGTTCCGTCCTGGTCAGCCGGGTTAGTGAGGAATGAAAATCATTTCGGACAAATCCGTCCGGGTTCACGACGGGAACGACGATGACAACTTGTGAATCCAGGATCTCCTTTGCGTCATCGTTCCCGAGGTAGTTGATGATCTCCGGCCCCACCACGCGTGTTCCCGCCTCCTGCCCGTGCCTGGCCAATGTGATGATTGCCATTTCCTTGTCCCGCTCGGGAATGTTTGCATTGGTCAGGAAGATCGCAGGAATGTCCCGATTCTCGTCTGATCTTCCGATGATCTCCTTGTGTGCGACATTTTCATGCCGGGCGACAAAGTCGTCCAGCCATCGGTACACTTCTCGCAATCCCTCTTCACCCGCCGGAATGTGATCGAAAACGGCCATGGTACAATCTCCTCCTTATTCCATGGGCGAAACGAGATACCCCGCGGGAAATTACGGGGTACCTCGCCGCCTTCCCCAGCGGTTCACTCTTGCCGGTGATGCGACTTCCCGTCCATCGGCGCTACTTCTTCATACATCGGGGGCAGTTGGTCTTGTCCGCAGGTGTGACCACCTTCTCGCCGGGAAACTCTACGGCATCGCCCATGTAAGGAAAATCGAAGTATGGATTGCGCTTGGAGACTTCCGCGCACCAGACGGAGCGAATCCCCTGATGGTCACAGGGCCGCATCTTCACCTTCCCGCCGATACCCTCATACTCCAGACCTTCCCAGGCGTCGATGACCGCCTCCACGTCGTCTTTTCCTGCAGTCTGGACGGCCTTTGCCCAGAAAAGGACATTGTCGTATGCCTTGCCCTCGGTGTAGCTGGGGTAAAAACCGTATGCCTTGTGAAAACCTTCCACGAATTTCTTGTTTGCCTCCGTGGGAATGGTGAGTTCAAATCCATCGCAGGCACAACTCCCTATGATTTGCTCGCCTATATCGCGCCCGATGGCCTTAAAATTCTCGACGTCACCGAGCACATAGGTGGCATAGGGAACCTTCAGCCCGAGGGAGATGCTCTGTTTGATCAGCAGCCTGAGATCGTTTCCCCAGTCCCCGGTGAAAATGACATCGGCCTTTGCAGCGAGGGCCTGGCTGATGTAAGGCGCGAATTCCTTTTCAGCAGGTTTGTGATAGATCTCCCCGACGATTTTAATGTCGGGTGCGATCTCGGCCAGTTTTCGGATAAAGGCCCCGGTTGATTCATGCCCGAAATTCCAGTCCTGACCGATGCAGAAGACCCGTTTGAATCCCTTGCTCTTCACCCAATAGGCGATGGCATTCGACTGCATATCCGTACTCACCGACGGCCTGAAGAAATACCGGTGGCAGTTTTCATTGGTCAGGTTCTGGGGCGGCCACATGTATGCAAAGAGTAAAATCTTGTTTTTCTTGGCAAAATTCGACATGGCATTGGCAATGGAGCTGAAAGTGCCCCCCGTGAAATAATGCACCTTTTCGTCCAGGAGATACCTGGTGGCCTTTCGAGTGGTGACGTCCAGCTTGCCCTCATGGTCAAAAACAAAATGCTTTACCGGACGCCCGAGAATGCCTCCCCGAGCGTTAATCTCCTTGACTGCATACTCAACACCTTTGACACTTCGCTCGCCCACGTCCTGGAAATTGCCGGAGAGGATCTCGCAGTGCACGAGCTTGATGGGCTCCACGGCCTGTGCACTCGGTGTGAAACCAATAGTGAGAGCAATAGCCACCAACAACATGACCCGGAATCGTGTTTTCATTTTTCCCTCCTTCTCTTGTGCTATGCGGTAAATCTGAATTGACATACCCCCCATTCCACATCAGACCTCAAGGTATTGCTGTCTCACCTCGTCTGCTTCCAGCAATGCCTCCCTGTTTCCCTCGAAAACCATCCTTCCTTTGCCCATGACGTAAAAAAGATTCACCAGTTTCATTGCCATTTTGACGTTTTGCTCCACGACCAGTATCGTAATGCCTGCGTCACTGATGTCCCGAAGCATATCCATGACCCTCTTGGCGATGAGTGGCGCCAGACCTTCGGTGGGTTCATCGACGAGAAGGATTTCCGGGTTGCCCATAAGCGTCCGCGCTATGGTCAGCATCTGCTGCTCGCCGCCCGACAGGTGCCCGCCATTTTGATGCTTACGCTCTGCCAGGTTCGGGAAAAGGCGATAGATGCCTTCGGTAGTCCAGCGGTTCTCCTTCGCAGCCCGTCTTCGCTTGTTCCCGAGCATGGCCAGGGTCAGGTTCTCTTCCAGGGTGAGGCTGGCAAATATCCGGCGCGTTTCAGGCACAATACCGATACCCTTCCGGGCGATCTGAAAGGGTTCCATGCCCCGTATCTCTTCTCCCTTGAACAGAATGCTGCCAGACTTGGGTTTCACCATGCCCATAATGCTGTGCAGTGTCGTGGTTTTTCCCACGCCGTTCCTCCCCAGGAGGCAGACGAATGCCCCCGGTTCCAGTTCCAGCGAAACACCTTGAATGACATGGCTCTTGCCGTAAAATGAATGGAGATCTCGTACTTCCAGAACCTTCATTGATCTTCCCCGAGATAAGCGTCCTTCACCCGCTGATCCTTTCTGACCTGATCCGGCTCTCCGGAGACCAGAATTGTGCCGTAATGCAAGACCGACAGCGTCGATGCCAGGGAGAAGACGACATCCATATCATGTTCAATGATCACCAGCGTCAGATCACGCGTAACCATGTCAATCATCTGAATGAATGCCCTGGTATCCTCACGCGTCATACCGGCGGTCGGTTCGTCCAGCAGTATCAGCGTGGGCTCCGTGGAAAGCGCTATTCCGATCTCCAGCGCCCTTTGTTCACCGTATGCCAATTCCCTGGCAGGTCGATGTTTCGCGTGCATCAGCCCGATCTTTTCAATGATTCTATCGGTCTTATCGCGCAATGCACCGACCTTGTGGGGGTTCCTGACGAGGTTGTACCGAAGCCCATATTTGGCCCGAACCCCCGCGAGGACATTGTCGAACACCGTCAAATTGGAAAAGATGTTCGTTACCTGAAAGGAGCGGCTCATTCCGAGACGACTGCGCTTGTGAATGGGCAGGCGGGAGATGTCATTTCCCTGGTAGTGTATTTGTCCCTGGGATGGCTTGAGGCTGCCGGTAATAATGTGGAACAGGGTGGTTTTTCCTGCTCCGTTGGGTCCTATCACGGCGTGCCTCTCCCTCTCCTTCACGACCATATCCACGCCTTTGAGCACTTCGAGTCCTCGAAAATCCTTGTGGATATCCCTGATGCCGAGCACTTCATGAGACTTGGAGTTCATACTGCGCTTCCTTTTGCGCTGGGTCGTCTTTTGCCTGGCAGCGGCGATCCTTCAACCAGCGGAACCCTTCCAGACAGCGCACAAGCAGTCCCGCCAATCCCTGTCTCTGGAACATCACCATGAGGATAAATATGATGCCCATGAAGAACGGCCATCGTGTGGTGATCCCGCTCAGCAGATCCTGGACGTAGATGTAAAAGGCAGCCCCCAGCCATGGGCCGAAAAAGCTGCCTATTCCCCCTATGAAGGTTATAAGGAGGGCCGTGGCCGACATGGGAATACTGATGACATCATAGGCGACCGTACCGATGAACAACATGTACAGGGAACCGGCGAGTCCGGCAAGAGAGGCGGAGACGGTGAAAAGCATCAACCGTGAAATTGGGGCACTGTAACCCAAGAACTGCATCCTGTTTTCATTTTCACGTATCAAGAGAACGGTTTGACCCATGGATGTCCTTGTGAAGTGCCAACAACACAGGGTTGCAAGACCGATGAGAAACATGGAGATATAGTAAAAAACGGTGACATCGGTCGTATTCAATTGAAGGAGAAATAGATTGATGTCGGGCCTGAAAATGCATATGCCATCATCACCGCCCGTCACGTCGCTCCATTTCAATGCGATCGTTGAAAACATCCCGCCTATGGCCATTGTCAGGAGCGCAAAAGAGGCACCGGTTTGCCTCAACAAGAGCAGGCCGAGTGTGAATCCAACGAGCAGTGTTCCTAGAGTTGAAATGAGAATGAGGGCCAAGAAGGGAAATTCAGGGTAGTGCACAAGCAACACGCCTGTGATGTACGCACCAAACCCCAGAAAGACGGAGTGACCGAAGGAGAGGAGCCCCCCATAGCCAAGGAGCAGATTGTAGCTCATGGCATAGAGGGCAAAGATCATGATTTCGTTCAGCATCATGAGCTGGGAGGGTCTGAAAGCCAGTGGCGCAAGGAGAAAAAGAACGACGCCGCCTGCCAAAAAAAGCATCTTTTTTTTCATTTTGGATCACCCAGCAATCCGGAGGGCTTGAAAACCAAGACCAGCGCCATAAGAACGTATATGAAAATCATCGATATTTCGGGCATGAGCAGGGCCCCGAAGGACTGGAGCTGCCCGATGAGGAATGAGGACAGGACCGCTCCTCCCAGGCTTCCCAGGCCTCCCAGAATGACGACCACGAAACCGTCTATGAGGACGAGGGAAGCCAGATCGGTCGATACGGTAAAGAGCGGAGCGGCAACCACGCCGGCCAGGGCCGCCAAGGCCGCGCCAAAGGCAAACACACTGTTGAAGAGGATGGGAATGTTGATCCCGAGG